>NZ_JAYGIG010000118.1:0-91219 GCF_034932105.1 Leptothoe sp. PORK10 BA2
TCACTGAGTTTGATGCGACCCTTGGGCTTGCTCAAGGAGGTTACCAATTCCTATATTTGGATTACGCTAGCTGATAATCTCTGTAACCTGGGAAAACTCTCTAATTTTTTAAGCCTGAGTAGTTACTGTTGTTTAGCAGTCTCTTTTTGAATGAATCGCTGAGTATTCTTCAGTGGAGTGGTGTTGTGCTGACGTTGATCAGCGTTTATTTAGTCAATCAGCGAGAACAGATAGAAGAGTCTGTTGCTCATTTACTCAAGAGAGTTTTGCCGAGTGACCCAATTGAGAGCATTGCGGCAGAGACTAAAGTCTCAGATGCTGATGTAATCACTGATTAAGCTTTCGTTTCAGTAACCATTTGTTTTCGAAACTTAATCTTTAGGAGATCGTTTGGGTGATTTGTCAATTTTTAGTGGTCGTCACCATTGCATTTTTCAGTTTTAGTACCATTTTCAGTTCTCCGCTACCGGCAATAGCTAGTGAGTATCAGTCTGTCGAATATAGCCAAAGCCAGTCAGTTAGCGAGCAAAAAAGTCAGACCTACCCCAGTCAATCCGATTACGAAAAATCTCAAGATGCTAGCGATTATAGCTACACAGCCAAGCAAACAAATCAGGCCAAACCTCAACAGAGCAAACAAGGGAAGCAGGCAAGCCAGATGAGTCCTGATGAAAAACAATACTCTCAACCAGAACAGTCCTATCAAATCAAGCAATAGCAGCTCTCTTCAAATGGATCGCCTACAGAATCAAACAGAACAAAATCTTAAGGCCATTCGCGGATCGTTTCTAGATTTCGTGGATGATCCTTTTTATGTGCCAGAAAAAGAAAGTGTTCGATATTTACCTGATGGCTTGCTAGTGCTAGAAAATGGCAAAGTCAAAGAGTTTGGTCCGTATGACGAGCTGCAAGCTAAGTATGGAGAAGTTTCAACGACTGTTTATACCGAACGGCTAATTATGCCAGGGTTTATCGATATCCATATTCACTATCCGCAAACTGGCATGATCGCGGCTTATGGAGAACAGCTTCTAGAATGGCTAGAGCAATATATTTTTCCGACTGAAGAAAAATTTCAAGATAAAGTCTACGCACGCGAAGTCTCTGACATTTTTTTAGATCAGCTGCTGAGTAACGGGACGACCACCGCCTTAGTGTTGGCAGCTGTGTTTCCTCAATCTGTAGATGCTTTCTTTGAAGCGGCAGAAGCTCGCAACCTTTGCATGATTGCGGGTAAGGTCATGATGGATCGCAACGCGCCAGAATCTGTATGTGATACCGCTGAGTCTGCTTATCAGGAGACAAAGGCTTTAATTCAGAAATGGCACAAGAAAGGTCGCTTGCACTATGCAGTGACCCCTCGATTTGCGATTACCTCGACAGGTGAACAGCTGCAAAAAGCGGGAGAGCTACTGAGAGAATTTCCAGATGTCTATATGCATACACATCTTTCCGAGAATGTTAAAGAAGTTGAGTGGGTAAAAACGCTTTTTCCTGACTGCGAAGGCTATTTGGACGCTTACGACCAAGCCGGACTAGTCGGGGAACGCTCGGTGTTTGCTCATGGGATTCACCTAACCGATAGTGAGTTTCAGCGACTTTCAGAAGCTAAGAGTGCGATCGCATTTTGCCCAACCTCTAACTTATTCTTAGGCAGTGGTCTTTTCAAAATAGAACAGGCTAAATCAGCAGATTATCCTGTAAAAGTAGGATTGGCCACAGACGTTGGCGCGGGCACAAGCTTCTCGCTATTGCAGACTGCCAACGAAGCCTATAAAGTTGCGCAGCTACGTCAGCAAAAGCTTTCTCCTTTCAAAGCACTCTTTTTGGCAACGCTAGGCGGGGCAAAAGCCCTATGTCTAGAAGATACGCTTGGCAGTTTCGATGTCGGCAAAGACGCCGACTTCATCGTCCTTAATCCACAAGCGACAAAACTTATGGCCTTTCGCAACAGTACTGAGTTTCCGCGTACTTTAGATGAACTCGCTGATCGCGCTTTCTCTTTGATAATGCTAGGCGATGACCGGGCTGTCCAAGCAACTTACATTCTTGGTGAGCTGGCTTATGGGACACCCTAACTGTGCATGAGCAAGTTTTTGAGGCGCGGCTTAAAGACTGGTAAGCGCCCGAGGGAAATAGGGAAATTTTAGAAAATGGAGAACGCGAGATTCGCTAATTTGAGAGAGTGAGCGAAGAGCTCGAACTGCCTCTGATTAAGCCGATGGTGATTTGAAGTGCCCACCTAATTTTGGACAGTAAACTCAGGCAATAGCAAGACTAGATTTGCATGTATAACCTTGAGATACTCTAGTGAGTCTTCCTTTCCTCCAATGGACTTCAGCTTACGTTCTCTCGTTGCTGTCCTAACTTCTGGGGTCACTACAAAGGTTTAATTAAAATTTTTCTACCTCAAAGTCAAAAACTCTTCCGCCGAGCTGGGATGGATTCCCACTGTGGCATCAAAGCCGGCCTTAGTGGCCCCCATTTTCACTGCAATTGCCACCCCTTGAATAATCTCAGCGGCAGAATCTCCCACCATGTGAGCACCGAGAATCTTATCGGTTTGTACATGGACAATCAGCTTCATCAGCGTTTTTTCTTCCAACTGGGGCAGGGTGTAGTAGATTGGCCTAAATCGGGTGCGATAGACCTTAATGGCCGCCTCACCATATTTTTCCATGGCCTGGGTTTCAGTCAGGCCCACCGTGGCCACCTCGGGGGTGGTGAACACCGCTGAGGGAATATTGTCACGGCTCATGACCCGGCGCTCGCCCCCATAATGGGTATCGGCAAACGTGCATCCTTCATTGATAGCCACCGGGGTCAGCTTAATCCGGTTGGTACAGTCCCCCACCGCATAGATATTGGATTCCGCCGTCTGGTTATGGGCATCTACCACAATGGCCCCATTTTCTACTTCAACCCGAGTATTTTCTAAACCGAGATGATCGAGTCGTGGTTTGCGGCCTAGGGCGGCTAAGCCCACCACATCCGTCAGCACCATGGTGTTGTTTTTTAAGTTGACCCGTAGGCCCTGGTCATGTTTTTCGAGGCTGACTAGTTCATCTTGGACAATTCGAATGCCGTGGCGGATCATGGCATCCTGGACTTCGGTGCGAATGTCCTGATCAAAGCCCCGCAGGATATTGTCGCGACGAATAATTTGGGTCACTTCTGTTCCTAGAGCATTGAGCACGCAGGCAAACTCACAGCCAATGTAGCCCCCACCCAAAATCACCATGCGCTTGGGTTGCTGGGGCAAACTAAAAATCTGGTCTGAGGTAATGGCTAGGTCAATTCCTGGAATATTGGGTTTACTCGGTGTGCCCCCCACGGCAATTAAAATTTTCTCGGCGGTAACGGTCTGGCCCGCAACGTCGATGGTGTGGAAGTCCGCGAGCCGAGCATGGCCCTGGTATAGGGCTACTTCTGCCTGATCAATCATGCTCTGATAGATGCCATTCAGCCGTGTTACTTCATGGTTGACGGCCTCAATCATGGTGGCCCAGTCAAATTTGCCCGGTTCAAAGGTCCAGCCATACCCCGCTGCCTCTTGTACATGGCTAGCAAAGCGGGACGCGTAGACCATGAGTTTTTTGGGTATACAGCCCCGGTTAACGGAGGTACCCCCCAGCCGGTCAAATTCAGCCACAGCAACTTTTACCCCGTACTGGGCAGCCCGTCTTGCGGTGGCAATACCCCCCGGACCAGCACCAATGACAAACAGGTCAAAATCGTAGGCCATGGTATGTTTCCTCTTTACCCAGTGGGTTGCCCGTTAAGTTGCTTTTCGGCTCAGTACCGTTGCTAAGCCCATCCATCCTATAGCCATGGGTGGCGCTTATCGAGTGACTAGCTTCTTGATTTGGGCTAGTTTGGATGGCTTGTAGGGGGCATAACGCCAGTCTAGATCCAACCAAAACGTCTTTTTAAGCACGCTCTTGTAGTGGGAAAAGGTGTCGAAGGAGGCCTTACCGTGGTAGTTGCCCATGCCGCTTTGACCCACGCCTCCAAAGGGCAGACCGGGGACGCCAATGTGGAGTACCGTATCGTTCAAACAGACACCACCGGAAGAGGTTGCCGTTAGTACCTGCTGCTGTTTGGCCTGATCTCGGGTGAAGAGATAGAGGGCTAAGGGTTTAGGACGGGCGTTGATTTGGGCGAGGGCCTGGTCAAAGTGGTCGTAGGTTAAGACAGGTAAAATCGGGCCAAAGATTTCGTCCTGCATGACGGGGGAGTCCCAGGTGATGTTGTCGAGGACGGTGGGGGCAATGTAGCGGCTACTGGCGTCGGTGTCACCGCCCACTAGCACGGTACCGCTATCCAGCAGGTGGGTTAATCGGTCAAACTGTCGCTGGTTGATGATGCGGCTGAGATCTGGACTTTTGGAGGGATCATCGCCGAAGAATTCTCGAATGGCGGCTGTTAGCTTTTCGAGAAATGGGTCTTTGATGGTGCGGTCGATCAGCAAATAGTCGGGGGCAATGCAGGTTTGTCCGGCATTGATAAATTTGCCCCAGGCAATGCGCTTGGCGGCATGGTCCAGGTTGATATCGGCATCCACAATGCAGGGACTTTTGCCCCCTAACTCTAGGGTGACGGGGGTGAGGTGCTGGGCGGCGGCCGCCATGATGATGCGACCAATGGCGGTGCCACCGGTGAAGAAGATGTGGTCAAACTTTTCGGCTAGGAGCTGTTGGCTAATGCTGGCGTCACCTTCAAATAGGGTGATGTAGCTGGGGTCAAAGGTGTCGGCAATCAGATCAGATACCACTTTGGCGGTGTGGGGGGCATGCTCCGAGGGTTTGAGGATGGCGCAGTTTCCGGCTGCGATCGCACCCACCAATGGCGACACCAGCAGCTGAAAAGGATAGTTCCAGGGACCAATGATCAACACCACCCCCAAGGGATCGGGCTGAATCCAGGCCGACGACGGAAAATTTTCTAGGGTGGACTTCACCCGCTTAGGCTTCATCCAAGCCTTGAGCTTTTTCATCGCCAGATTAATCTCTGACAAGGTGGCGATTTCAAAATAGGCTTCAAACTCAGGGCGGCCCAAATCGGCCTTGGCCGCCGCCACAATGTCCATCTGTCGATCAATAATTGCTTGTTTCAACTTGGCCAGCTGGGCTAAACGAAAAGCCATGGGTTTCGTTTGGCCTGAGGCAAAGAATGTCCGCTGTTGGAGCAGCGCTTCAGGAATCGGAGCAGATTTAGTCAGCTGAGCCGTCATAAGGAAAGGGTTAGGGGGTAGATTGGTGATTCATCTATCCTATGAGCCGTCATAGGGCAGGGTTAAGGGGTAGATCGGTGATTTTATCTATCCTATGAGCCGTCATAGGGCAGTGGGTCAGGGGTAGATTGGTAGAGATGTCATTTATCCTATGATGTCGCGAACCCATCGATCTGACCATGTTCCAAACCACCCGCCGGCGCCTAGCCCTCTGGTACACCACCGTTACGGCTATTTTGCTACTGATTTTTGCTAGCGGCGTGTACTTTTACGTGCGCAATACCCTGGTGGAGCGGGTGGACGACACCCTGAACCATGTGGTTGAAGTGGTTCAGCGTTCGTTGGTGATTGAGGCGGCAGCTCCTTCCACCGGCAGGGTGTTGACCGCAACTGGTGTGCAAGGAGAGGCCCCGCTGCGGGTGAATGTGGACGATAGCTTCCGGGACAATGCCCAAACCCTAGAGGATGACCACATTGATATTGAATGGTTTGGCCCAGACGGTCAACTTCAGTGGAGTACCCTATCGGTGCCCATTGGGCTACCGCTGCAGCTGAATACAGCTGGGAAAACGGTGCATCTCAAAAGCAACGATCAGGATAACGATCAGGTGCTGCGGCAAATTAGCCGCCGGGTGCAGATCGACCACCAAATCCTGGGGTATCTCCGGGTCAGTCATCCCTGGTTTGAAGTCAGCAAGCCCAGTCGCCAGCTCATGATTGATCTGAGCATTTGGTCGGGGCTGATCATCGTTGCCACGGGCACCATCGGCTGGCTGCTGTCAGGACTGGCCATGGCTCCGGTACGTCAGTCCTATCAGCAGCTCAAGCAATTCACCGCCGATGCCTCCCATGAGCTGCGTAACCCCATCGCCGTGATCCAAACCAATGTGCAGGTGGCCCTGGCCGATCCGGAACCGGATGCCGACTTCCAGCATAGCCAGCTCCAGGTGGTGGAGCGGCTCACCCGGAGGCTAGGGCGGTTGGTGGATAATCTTTTATTTTTAGCCCGGCAGGATGGCGGCCTGATTCCGATGCAGTGGGAAGACCTGGATCTGCACCAGCTGCTGGCGGAAGTGTTGGAAGAACAGGGACTGATTGCCCAGGGGCAAGGTTTAGAGCTGGTTTATCAAGGGGCAGGGGAAGCAGGGGCAGGGACGCAGGGGGAAAAGGAGCTGCCCCACCTAACGGGGGATCGGGATCAGTTGGTGCGGCTGTTTACTAATCTGATTAGCAATGCCATTCAGTACACCCCCGAGGGCACTGTGACGGTCAGTCTGGACCATACCCAATGGCAAGGTCGAGGGGCATATCAGGTCACCGTAGAGGACACCGGGATTGGTATCTCCAAAGTGTTGCAATCCCAGGTGTTTGATCGATTTTATCGAGTGGATAAAGCCCGTAGCCGCCGAGATGGAGCGGGGTCAGGGTTGGGTCTTGCGATCGCAAAGGCCATCATCACCAACCACCAAGGCCATATCCGACTAGACAGTCAGGTAGACCAGGGAACCACGGTGACCGTCACCCTACCCGTGCATCCAGGGGCCTAGATATCTGTTAGCTGCTTTGTTGGAAATGTCCTTACTGGGTCAAACTCGCCACTTCACTTTCACCCGGTGTAAAGGTTTGCTCCACCACCGTACCGGGTTTACCCATTGGCTTAGCTTGCTCTTGGTTATAGGCCAACACCACCCCACCAGCATTCCCCGCCCGAATCGTGAGGGATTTCTTCGCGGTCCAGGAGCGCTCGGTGCCCTCTTGCAAAATACCTTCATAGGCCTGATCGCCGTCGGCGGTGACCCGCACCCAGGACTGTTGAACAAACTCAACCTTCACCACAATGGGCTCCTTAGGAATTTGGGCCACCTCAGGCTTGTCGGCCTGGGCGGGCGCTGCTGCTGTCGTTCCCCGAGGGGTGAGCTGCTCCACCACCACCGGATCGAGAATCGGTTCCGCTGCATTCTGGGGAATGGCCCGCTGCATTAAATAGGACAAGCCAGTGACGGAAACCGCAATCAGTACGATGTAGGCCCCATACAAGTGGTAAGGACGGAGCTGCACCGAATCCTGCAACCAGTGGCGCCGTTCCCCCTTGGGTGCAGGCATCTCCCCGTAGTGATCGGCCAGGGCCTGGCCGTTGAGACCCAGCACATCGCCATAGCGTCTAATCAAACCCCGCACGTAGATCGGTTCAGGCAAATCACTTGCCCGAGCCTCTTCCAGCGCTGTCAGCAATCTAGGCCGAACGAGCACTTTGCCCGCTAGCTGTTCTAGGGTTTGACCACTGGCCTCCCGAGCATCACGCAGCACAGAGCCCAGCGCTAATAGCTGCTCCTGTTGCTGCTCACTCGTATAGCCTTGGCGTTTCATAGGATAAAAATGTTTCTTAACAATTTAAGCACATCACCGGTCTAGTTCCAGCATACGAGTCTTGGAAGTCCCTGTCAGAGAAGATCTAGGAGGATTTTAAGCTCTTGGGGGGTTAATTCACGGCATTGCCCCAAGGGTAGTTCTCCGAGGGCGATTGCCCCAATGGAACTCCGGTGCAGACTCAGGACAGGATGCCCAAGTTGCTCAGCCACCCGGCGGATTTGGCGGTTCCGTCCTTCATGGAGAACGATCTCTAGCAAGGCAGGGGCTTTGGGATGTAGCATTGTGACCTCAGCGGGGGCGGTCATTTGCCCCCCCAGGTCCACGCCGTGCCGCCACTTTTCCAGGGTATGGTTCGCCGGGGAGCCTTCGACTCTGACTCGGTAGGTTTTAGCGATGTGATGGCGGGGATGGGTCAGGGTTTGGGTGAGCTGCCCATGGTTGGTAAGTAGTAATGCTCCAGTGGAGTCCGTGTCTAGGCGACCCACGGGATGTAGTCGCATATCTCCCTGGCGCAGCTCTGGGGGCAGCAGGTCGATCACAGTTTTTCGACATTGGGGATCCTCACAGGTGGAGATCACCCCACGGGGTTTATTGAGTAATACGTAACGCTTGTCGGGACGGTTATCTGGGTTAAGGGGACGGCCATCAATCCGAATATCGTCCACCGTCGGGTTAGCGCGCTGACCGATGTGGGCCTTGACACCATTAACGGTGATGCGACCTGTGGAAATAAGCAGTTCTGACTGACGACGAGAGGCCACACCCCACTGGGACAGAAGCTTCTGTAATTTTTCGTCGGAGGATAGAGGTGGGGATGAGGGTGGTTGGGACAATGGCTGCTTAGACAACTCCTTTAGCAAATCTGTAAATCTAAAAATCTACGGATATAGCTCTCCAAAAATACGGTGTTTAGACCATAGTTCATACCACAGGTGAGGACTGATGACGGTTAGTAGTTAATTAAGTCGGTAAATAAATCAGTAAGCACAGGGATGGTGGCGTCATCTGCCAGTACCCCTGATTATAGCTCAGTGTTTTTACTCAGGTGGCGGTTACTTAGGTATTAAGTATTCCGGATCTTCTTCCCCTAGGGATTTGGGTAGCCAAACCCGGAGCCATGCCCCCCCGGTATCCGGATGGTTTTTGGCCTGAACTGTTCCCTGGTGGGATTCGACAATTTTTTGCACAATTGATAGGCCTAGCCCAGTACCGTTTGAGATCGCACTGGTCTCCGACCGGGTGCGAGATGTATCAGACCGATAAAAACGCTCAAACACATGGGGCAGGTCTTTTTCCTGAAACCCTTCACCCCAGTCAAATACATCCAACTGCAGCCCCGGTGTGGTCTCCCGATCAACCCATTGCATATGGACATGGATCGCCTGGCCCTGAGGGCTGTACTTGAGGGCGTTGTCCAGTAAATTCAACATCATGCGATAGACCAGACCTGCATTAACGGCTGCGATCGCACAGTCAGGACCTTGATAGTCCAGCACCTTATCCTGAGGTTTCGCTTGGGGTTCTAGACTTTGCCAAGCTTGGTAGAGCAGCGTCACCACATCGGCGTCTTCTAACCGCTGGGGTTGTTGTTGCTCCAAATGATTGAGACTGAGCATATCGTCCACCAGCGCCGTCAGGCGATTCACCTCCCCCAGCAGGCGATCGGTCCAGGTAACCAGGTCCGGATCGATGCGATTGCGCAAGGTTTCCCCCACTAGGCGAATCGACGTTAGGGGCGTTTTTAACTCATGGGCCACATCCGAGGTCCAGCGATCGCGCTGCTGGGTTAGCATCACCTCCTGCTGACGATTCTCTAAAAACACCCCCACATTGCCCTGGTTCAATGGAATACCGTAACCACGTAAGGGATAGGCCGGTCGCTCTAAAACGTTGGCTGGATCGGTTGAAATGGACCGAAAGATCCATTCTTTTTTGCATTCAGTCTGGCTGGTGCGCGTTTGCTCCACCAGCTGATCTAGCTCATAGGACCGAGCAATGGCCAGCAATAGTTTGGGAGATGGGTAAACCTCAGTCTGGTCAATCCCTAAAAGCCGCTTAGCCTTGGCGTTACACCAAAGCAGACAGTTTTCTTGATCAACCTTTAAATATCCCAAGGGTGAACGCTGTAGCAGCCGATTAACCTCATCCACCTCAGCCTGCAAATTATTTACCGCCATGCTCTGATTAGCCATGGCACTGGCAATCTGAGATTCATAGGAAAAAGACGGAGCTTCAGGTTGGATGCTAATGCGCTCAAATAGAGCCTTGCGTCTGGTACCGGATCGTTGCCGGGAAACCAAGAAGCATAAAAATCCTATGAATAACCCGGCGAGGAAAGAGAGCACGGTGTACTACAACTATTGCAATGACTGCTCCCAGAATACCTTGGGTAAGTCAAGAGATGGGAGATAAGTCGAGCCTGGTTCGAGCCATAAAAAAAGGTTCCTTCCTAAGAAGGAACCCAATCACAATACATTCCATGGGAATCAATTGTTTCTTTAACAGGGACAGGCTGAGCGCACCTAAGCGTTATGACATCTAGGTGCGTTGCCCGAAACCGGTCTAGCGCACCTGAGCGCCGCGATACTTAAGACCACTGACAAAGCCTTGGACATGGCCCACAGCTTTTTTCATGCGATAGGATGCACCGCGATAGCAAGCGACATCGCTATCTTCCACAGCGATATTGCGATTGGAAACAGTGTACTTGACGCCACGATAGGACATTTGCATGGATTTCGCCTCCTTAAATTAGACGTAGAGAGTTAAGATGAGGCGCGTTCCTTCGGTCTGATAGGTTCGCTATCTTTCCTACTTCCGTTCCTAACTGAACCATTAACATCCGGTAGATGCGATTAATCCGGCAAGGAATGAACGTTTCGTTTCTGTATTCAAATATACAGAAGTGGAAATATTTTTGTCAATAGGTTTTATTTTTTTCTGGATGTTTAAGCGTATTGGCTTATGCTTTCCGAGATACGTACATTATTCCAATGAATCAAACCATTCCACCCCAACGCTTTTATCCTTATTTGACCTGGCAGGATGTGGACCAGATGGCCGATAAGGACCAGGTGGTGATTGTCCAGCCGGTGGGCTCCATTGAGCAACATGGTCCCCATTTACCTCTGGTGGTGGATACGGCCCTGGGCATGGCGGTCATTGGGCGGGCCCTGGAGCAGCTAGATCCATCGGTGCCGGTCTATTGCTTGCCACCTCTGTGCTACGGCAAGTCCAATGAGCATTGGGGGTTTCCCGGTACGGTCACCCTGTCGGCATCGACGTTGATGGCGGTGCTGACCGATGTGGCCGATAGCATTTACCAGGCTGGGTTTCGTAAGCTCGTATTACTCAACTCCCATGGTGGACAACCCCAGGTGATCGAAATAGTGGCTCGGGATGTCCACCAGCGTCAGCCTGATTTTTGGGTATTTCCCCAGTTTCTTTGGCGGGTGCCCCATGGGGTGGGTGAACTGCTTAGCCCCAGGGAGCGTGAGGAGGGGATTCACGCTGGGGATGCGGAAACTAGTTTGATGTTGGCGATTTTGCCGGACCAGGTGTACATGGATCGAGCAGTGACGGAATATCCGCCCGCTCTAAAACCAGGAGGGCTGCTGAGTTTAGAAGGATCGCTGCCCTTTAGCTGGATCACCCGAGATATTTCTCAGAGTGGCGTTGTGGGGGATGCCACTGTGGCGACGGTGGAAAAGGGGCAGCAAATTTTGGCCGAGGTGGCGGCGGGTTGGGTAACGGTTTTGGAAGAAATTTATCGGTTCACTCCACCTCGGCGCTGGGAGGATTAACTAAAGGGCAGAATAGGAGGCACTGCTCGTCTGTCCTGGGCAAAAGCCTGACAAGAGCCTGGGCAGTCCGTCTGTCCTGGGCAAAAGCCTGGGCAAAAGGTACAACCTATTCCATTGCCACCCCGAAGGAGTTTCTATGCTGACCGAGAAAAAGCCCGTCATTGATCAGACTGCTACTTTATTAGCCAATGGGGTCCCATTGGTCAATGGGGATAATCTAGGACTCAAGACTTTAGCGGTGGACATTGGCGGTAGCGGCACTAAGGTGATTTTGCTGGATGGGTCGGGGCTGCCCCTGGGGGAGCGGGCCAGGGTAAAGACGCCATGGCCCGCCACACCTGAAGCGGTGATGGATGCGATCGCAAACCTCGCCGCCGATCAGCCATCCTTTGATCGAGTATCCGTGGGATTTCCAGGTGTAGTGCGCCATGGCGTCACCTATACCGCTGTCAATCTCGATCGAGCCTGGGTGGGATTTCCCTTGGCAGAGCGTTTAACCCAGCAATTACAGAGTCCAACTAGGGTGGCGAACGATGCCGACATCCAAGGATTTGGGGCAGTTTCCGGCCAGGGTGTAGAGCTGGTCATTACCCTCGGCACTGGGTTTGGTTCCGCCCTGTTTGTTGATGGCCATCTGTTGCCCAATCTAGAAATGGCCCACCATCGCTTTCGCAAAACAGAATCCTACGAAGAGCAGCTAGGCCGCGCTGCCCTAGAAAAAGTCGGTAAGGAAAAATGGAATCGTCGGTTGAAGAAAGCGATCGCTGCCCTGGAACATCTGTTCAACTACGATCGGCTCTACATTGGCGGCGGAGAGACCAAAAACATCGCCCTCAAGCTAGCTTCCAACATTGAAATTGTGCCCAATGTCATGGGATTGCTGGGGGGCATCGCCCTATGGCGGCAGGTAGAAGCTGACCATACCAGGCCGCAGCCGAAGGTAGCTAGGAGGACTGAGGAGTCAGGCTTGAGGATTCAGGGATTGTCGGGAATTTAATTGAGAAAGAATGTCCTATTTGCTGTCTCGTACTAAAACAACGGGCATGATAGGTAAAGAAGTTTTGGTACGTTTAAGCCCATGGTCTCAGGACTTTTGTGTCTCACACTTGTAACTAACACAACTGCCCCATAGGGGTGGCCTGTCCTTGTGGCCATCACTTGTGACTAAAACTATCAATAGCTGACCCATAATCAAAGTTAACTATGATTGGCCAGGTACAGGACCCATCGGAAGAGCACCATCAGATCTTTGGATGGCCTACTATTGCTCTATTTTTTGCTATTTGTTCGATTTATTTGGCCTTCCTCAAACCGGGCATTTGGGGGGTGGATGGTAACGACATGCTCCACATGTCCCAGTCGCTGATCGAGAAGGGTAATTTCTCGATTCCACCTGGCGCGGGGGGTATTGAGGGGCCAGATGGTCAGTTTTACTCCATTCGCTATCCCCTATTGCCAGTGTTTGCGGTGCCTTTTGTCTGGGTGGGTATGACCCTTGGCAATATGTTCAATCTGCCGGTGCAGTATACCTCTGCGGCCTGTGGCCTAGTGCTGAATATTTTGCTGACAGCGGCCACGGCGGTACTGGTTTATGGCTTGACCCTACAACTGGGGGGACAGCGCCGGGGGGCATTTATGGCCGCCATTGGCTATGCCTTTTGTACGGCGGCCATGGTCTATGCTCGGGAATTTTTTGCGGAGCCGCTGTTGGGGTTCATTATTACCTTGGCTCTATATTTGGCCTTTGGCCAGTCGCGGTGGGGCCACTGGGTTACTGGTCTGCTGGCTGCCCTGGCCATTGCTGCTAAACCGGCGGGGATTTTATTGGGGCCGGTGCTGATGTTGTATTTTTTACTGCGGCGCTGCAGCTGGGATCGCATTTTAGCCCCTGGCATCGGCACGGTGGTCGGGGTGGGTCTCTACCTGGCCTATAACTATGCGCGGTTTGGCAGTATTGCCTCATCGGGACAGGATTCTTCGCAGTTGGGCTTCGATGGTTTTTTTCTGCGGGCCTTGGGGCAGTGGATTAGCCCCGGTAGCGGTGGCGGCATGTTTTGGTACTGTCCGCCGACGATTTTGGCGTTGGTGGGCCTGTGGGTGTTGTGGCAGCAGCGCAAGTTGGAATTTGTAGCCCTGGCTGGCATTGTGGTTAGTTTTTGGCTATTGCACAGCGGCTGGGACTTTAACGGTTGGAACTGGGGACCTCGGTTTCTGGTGCCCATTATCCCGGCATTGATGGTCACGGTCGGTCTGTTGGGTAAACGCTGGCGGATGCCGCTGGTGGGGCTGATGGTGCTGGGCTTTTTGGTCAATGCTCCTACCCTGCTCACCTTTTACCAGCGCTACTTTGCTGAAATTGCGGATCAGAGTACGGTGCTGCTGATGCAAACCCTATCCCTGTGGAGCGAGGCATCCCAAGCACCGATTTTTAATGCTTGGGCCGCCGCTGGCCGACAGCTGGCCGACGCGTTTAGTACCCCGGTGCAGGAGATTCTCAGGAATGTGGGTCAGCCGCCGGAGGCGGGGAATCTGTCGCAGGCAGAGTTGTTGAGAATTGTGGCGGTGTGGTGGTGGTTTCTGCCTGCAGCTGGGATTCCCACTTGGGTTGGGATTGCGATCGCAACCGCCATGGTTAGCTTAGGTCTATGGCTACTCCGCCTGAGCTGGCTGATCGGACTGAAGCCAGCGACGTCGTTTCAAACGAACAAAATTCCCTTTTAATTCAAACTAAGTTCAAATTAAATTCAAAATCTATCCCCCAGTCCTATCTCCACCTAACTCTTTAGCCTGTTTGACCGCCCCCAGTCCTAAAGTATCCTCCCATGAAACTGATTATTCAAATTCCCTGCTACAACGAAGAAAATACCCTAGGGGTAACGCTCTCAGAGCTGCCGCGAGCGGTGGCCGGTGTGGATCAGGTGGAATGGCTGATCATTAACGACGGCAGCCTAGACCGCACCGTGGATGTGGCGCGGGAATGGGGGGTGGATCACGTCGTCAGCTTTGACCACAACCAGGGTTTAGCCCGGGGGTTTATGGCGGGGTTAGATGCCTGTCTCAAGGCCGGGGCCGACATCATCGTCAATACCGATGCCGATAACCAGTACTGCGCCGCCGATATTCCTAAGCTGATTGAGCCCATTCTTCAGGGTCAGGCGGAAATTGTGGTGGGCGAACGGCCCATTATGGAAATCAAGCACTTTTCCCCGATCAAAAAGCTGCTGCAGCGCATGGGCAGTTGGGCCGTGCGGGTGGCTAGCAAAACCTCGGTGGCCGATGCCCCCAGCGGATTTCGCGCCATCAGCCGCAATGCGGCCATGCAGCTCAATGTTTTTAATGAGTATACCTACACCCTAGAAACCATCATTCAAGCGGGGCAAAAGGGGATGGCGGTGGCATCGGTGCCCATTCGCACCAACGGCTACCTGCGCCCGTCCCGGCTAGTCAAGAGCATTGCCTCCTATGTGCAACGGTCCTTGTTTACCATTCTGCGCATTTTTATTACCTATCGGCCCCTATCCTTTTTCACAATTCTCGGGGGGATTCCCATTGGCCTAGGTCTTTTACTGGTGGTGCGTTGGCTTTGGCTATTTATGGTCACCTTTGAGAATACCGGTCGCACCCATATTCCTAGCCTGATTTTTGCTGCTGTTTTAATTTTAGTTGGGGTGCAATGCTGGATTTTTGGACTGATTGCCGATTTGATGTCGACTAACCGTAAATTATTGGAAGATATTCAACTGCGGTTGCGGCGCTCAGAAATCGAGGACCATATGAAGAAAAAGGCTCGGCAGTAAAAAGTTAGATCACCCTTAGCGATCGGTGACTAACTCTGATTCACTGACCCTGATCCACTGACCTTGATTCACTAACCCTGATCAATCATATTAATTACCTCCTAGATGAAAGATCTATTTGCCCAGGCAGCTCTCGACCAAATTCCTAAAATTCTGACGTTGCAGGACCGTAACCCCCACAGTCCTAATTATGGCTGTTTTGATCGTAACTTTTGGCAGTATAAAATTATTGACTTTCCTAGCGGTATGTCCCAGGAGTTTGTATGGCCCCTGGCCCTGGTGTATGACATGCCGCTGCCGAATAATCCTTACCATCAACAGCCCAACATTAAGGCCTGGGTAGAGGCGGGCATTGCCTTTGCGGCCAAGAGTTCCCATCCCGATGGGTCCTGTGATGACTATTTTCCCTTTGAGCGGGCCGGTGGCGCAGCGGCCTTTTCGTTGCTGGCCTGTTTGGAAAGCTATCGGTTGCTGAAGCTGGATAATCCGCAGTGGCTGAGGTTTTTTGAAACTCGGGCCGACTGGTTGGCCCATCACCAGGAGAGTGGTCGTTTGACCAACCACCAGGCGCTGATTGTGCTGTGTTTGGAGATTGCTTCGCGGGTGTTGAATAACCAGAAGTGGCAGGGGGCGATCCAACAGCGGCTGGAGCAGGTACTGTCCTGGCAGGATTCGGAAGGGTGGTTCCAGGAGTATGAGGGGTGTGATCCGGGGTACCACACCCTGACCATTGCCTGTTTGGCGCGGGTGTATGACCTGGGTGAGAGAACGGATGAGCGGTTGCGGGATGCGATCGCAAACGGTGTCCGCCTAGCCAGCCACTTTGTCCACCCCGACGGTTCCTACGGGGGTGAATACACCAGCCGCAACACCTACAACTATTTCCCCCACGGCTTTGAACTCGTAGGTCGCTGGCTGCCCGAAGCATTGAGCCTTAACGACCGCTTTTTGAAAGGGCTTCATAACGGTTGTGGCTCCTGTTACGCCGACGACCACATTGTCGGCCACCACACCTGGAATTATTTACTCACCTGGAAAGACTTTGTCGACGTGCGTCCCCCCACCCAGCCGCCCCACCCAGGACGGGTTTGGTTTCCCAACGCCCGCATTCTGATCGATCAGCGAGAAGACACCAAGCTATACCTGGCCCTCAACAAGGGTGGAGCCTTTAAGTTTTTCCGTCACAACAAGTTGGTACTCTCAGACACCCAGTTTTCACTCCAGGTAAGGGAAAGCGGTAAGGTGAAAAATGCCGTTGGTCACCTCGTAGGCGATTACCAATACGACATTCAAGATCACCGCATCACCCTCGAAGGCCCCCTAGGTTGGGCCAAGCAAAAACAGATGAATCCCTTGAATCTAATGATTCTGCGGGTGGTGATGTTAACGGTCGGGCGCTTCTTTCCCAACCTGATTCGCAAGCTGTTGCAAAAGATGTTGATCACCGGCAAAAATGATGCCCCCTTTCGGTTCCAGCGAATATTTGAATGGCAAAATGGCCACTGGCTCCTGAGGGATAAGCTCATGGCCACCAGTGGTTGGAAAAATGTTCTCACCGCTGGCATGGGTTGCGACCAAACTTCGATCTATGTGGTCATGAGTCGCACCTTTCAACCGGGGCAACTCCAACCATGGAAAGATTTAACCAGCGACGTAAATGCTCTCTCTGCTGAGCAGCCCTTGGAGGTAGAACGACAGCTGTAATGCTTGAAAGTGGGCCGTGCCCACCAAAATACGGTTATCCCAGGGTATTCCCAAGGGAAGCCCCTACGAGATTTTTCCATTCCCCATTCCTCTGCGGATTTTACAGGCCCCATGAAACGCTATATCTCCATCTTTATCAGTACCCTCATCCTGGTGATTCTATACACCAAGATTGACTTTCCGGAACTGATAAAAGTTTTCCGAGAATGTAACCCTTTTTGGATGGTGGTGAGCCTGGGGATGGTTATTCCCATTACTTTTTTCACCGGCTGGCGGTTAAAGCAACTCATCCCAGTCCAGGCAAAACTCAACATTTGGGAAGCAAACAAGTTGATCTTGGCCGCCAGCGTCCTAAATATGGTGCTGCCCTCAAAAATGGGTGACATTGCCAAGTCCTATTTCATGAAAGAGAAGGGAAATCTCAGCGGTACCCTGTCCTTGTCCATCGTGATTTTTGAAAAAGCCTGCGACATGCTGTCGTTGTTATTGTGGTGTGCCTTTGGTCTGATCCTGTATCCAGCAAAAGATGCCTTTTTCTGGACCATGACCGCCGGTATTCTCGGCGGTTTGATTTTTGGTTTACTGATGCTAGGGTCCAAAGGGTTTGCTCGATTTGGGTTTACCACCATGCGACGCATTGCCCCTAAAAAAATTGGCAAAAAACTCGCCTCGTTTCAAGACTCCTGGGACGAGATGCACGATTACTTTTGGGGGAATCCCGCCCAGCTCACCCGCATTGTCACCATGTCGATTTTCGTGTGGTTTTTACATCTATTACAAATCTGGTTATTTATTCTCGCTCTCAATGCCTGGACTCCTCCCGTCATTAGCTTTGCCCTGGCTCCCCTAGCCATTTTGGCTGGTCTACTCCCGCTCACCTTTGCCGGTGTCGGCACCCGTGATGCCGCCCTAGTGGCCCTCTATGCGCCCTACTTTAGCGCTGCCACTGGAGCGGCCTTGGGAGTACTGTGTACCTCTCGCTATTTCCTCCCCGCCATTGGTGGATTGCCCTTTCTGAATCAATACCTAAGCACCGTCAAACAGTTCAACAAAGCTTAAGAAGTATGAATAGAGCAAGTTTGAAATAGCTGAAATCTAAATATCCATTGGGCCAGTTTGTTCAATGTGAAGTTGAGTTGCATTCACCTTTGGACATAAGTCTGGCTGTAGGGGTATCAACTTAAGCCGGAAAATTCTGGCTAGGTGGGGAATCAGGGGCCAGAAGCCAGTGAGGCCCTGATTCCTGACTCCTGACTTCTGAATACTATCCTTGGGAAAACGTCCCGCTTTGAGTTGGTACCCAAATATCAATCAAGACTTCAATAGGTCTGTGACCTTCTGTTTAATAAACGCTTCATCCTCAGGATTCTGATACGGGTTTCCTGCCCGATGTCCCCAAATCGAAGAAATAACAGCATACTCACTATGGGGAATTATCTTCGCCTCAGCCTCACAATCTTCCGGCGTAAAATACAGGTCCGTACTAGCAGGCATCACCAGGGTTTTTGCCGTAATCGATCCCATTGCCTTAACATAATCACCTTGGTAAACCGGATTATTTCCCACATCACAGTTCAACCACGTTTCAATCATCGCCAACAAATTATGGGGATCCCGCCGCCGATAGCCCGCCTCCCAGCTACGCAATAGATAATCCTCTAAAGACTCATACCCCCATTCCAGGTAGAGTTTAGCTCGATAATACGGTTGGGATGCCGCCCAACTGGCATAAATCTGAGTAAACGTATGAAAGCCCTTCTGCGGAATACCCTCAAACCGTTCCCCATTCCAGGCTGGGTCCCCCTGCAACGCAGCCCTCAAGCTATACAGAAAAATTCGATTATGGTCAGTGGTTTTAGCCGTCCCACACAACGCCACAATCCGCTGCACCCTCTCAGGATATAGCGTTCCCCAGTGATACCCCTGCTGTGCCCCCATGGACCAACCATAGACCAGCGCTAATTGCTCAATCCCCAAACTATCCAACAGAGCAGCCTGGGCCCGAATGTTGTCATAGTGGGTAAAGTAAAAACCTGGTTTCTTCGCATCCTCACAGTTGCTGGGCGATGTGGAAAGACCATTGCCAAACATATTGGGCATAATCACAAACCAGTGCGTCGGGTCTAAAATCCCGCCCGGACGCACCAGCCAATCTACATCCGTATGCTGTGCCCCATAGGATGTGGGATACAGCACAATATTGCTACGCTGCGCATTCAACTCTCCATAGGTCTGATAGATGATCTCTGCCTCAGGCAATACCACACCACACTGGAGTGGAAAATCCTGCAAAACAAAGCTGTTGGGAGATGTCATTATTTTTGCCTATGAGAGAATCCTAATGCAGTACTCACTGCACAAAACAATAATTCAATCCCCGTCTGGGAGGAGCAACGAGTGGATGTTCAAAGTTACCTTTTCCTATTCAAAGGCCCCAACAATGGATTGATTAACCTGTAAATACCCCGTATCGACCTGAGAAAAATACTCATTCAAGTCCTGATGGGCCTTCGGCAATGCATGGAACGGAATCGAGGGATAGAGATGGTGTTCAGCATGGTACGGCATATTCCACATTAGAAATCTCAAGGGCCAGAGGGTTAATGTGGTTCGAGTATTGGTTAAAGGATTGTTGTCATTTGTACAACCGCCATGCTCAGCAATCAAAACAAACCTGAGAAAGGGTTGCCCCACAGCCAATGGCAACAACCAGTAGGTAACAATAAACCAGGGATGACCCAAGGCCATAGGGATCAAGCCAATGGCAACGTACGCCCCCAACTGCAAACGAGTTGATGCAATCACATCGGCATGGGAACTCTGGGGCAAAAAATAACAACCCTCTAGTTGTCCAAACGCCATCTTGACATGACCTATAATTTTGTCGCGCCACCAGGGAAGACCACTCAAACGCCAAAGATACTGGCCTAGATTTTTGGGTTTAGGATCATCTAGCTCAGGATCTTTACCCAAAATCTGTGTGTAGCGATGATGCCACTTATGGTAGTACCGGTAAAACGTGCTGTTATATAACGACAGTAACCCGGCCCACCAGGCTACAACATCATTAACTTTAGAATTAGCAAATGCGGTCCGATGAACACACTCATGGGTAGGGCAAAACATCATGGCCAGACCGATCCCATAAGCTAAGAGTGCTGGTAGTCTTAGCCAACCAGACAGACTTCCCCATAGAAAACCACTAATCCCAAGTACCATCAAATGTGAAGCAAATCTAACGGTACCGGCTGCGTTAGAGCGTGTATTTAAAGCTTTCAGCTCATCAACAGCTAAGATTTTGTGAGGTTGTGATACTGATACTTTGGGAGATTGCGTCGAGTCAGTTAACATCTTTATAAACACAGATGGCACAAGCGCCTATAGGGTTAGATCATCATCATCAACGACGATCATTCAAGTTTTGCACAGCACTTGTTATAACAGGTAAAAAATAACACACCCCAGCTGGTATAACAAGTCAACGCAATATTTTATCAAACCCTGACATAGTCATTTCCCCATGTCGTCCGCTCCCCTGCATATCAGCATCTCAGAGCAGCTTCGCCAGCAAATTGAGTCCGGCGATTATCTGCCCGGAGAAAAGCTACCCAGCGAGCATCAGCTGATGGAAACCTTCAGTGTTAGCCGGATTACGGTTAGACGAGCCGTTGCCAACTTGGTCCATCAGGGGCTGGCCAAGTCACAACAAGGTAAGGGCGTTTTTGTCACACCCCAAACAAAAGTCGCCTACTCCCTGTCAAGTCCATTGATCTTTATAGAACAGGATCTTGCTGATAAAGGTATTCAGCTGACGTTTGAAAATCTTGCCTTTAAAAAGGTAAAACCGTCTAAAGGAGTACAGACAATTTTGGGATTAAACAGCAAGTCGATGGTTTACTTTCAAAAAAAGCTGTTATTTATGGATCAGGCGGTTGGCGCAGTTGATATGAGTTATCTCCTATGGGAATTAGGCCAGGAGTTTAGTCCCCAACTCAAGCAGCAAATGACTTTTCCTACATTGGAGGCCAATGGCATACCGATTGAGCAGATTGATGCGGTGATTGAATGTACCCACGCCGATTATGAAATGGGGGAGTATCTAGAGGTTCCCCTGGGCCAGCCTCTGATCGTATATCGCTATACGGCCTATGCCCGCAAGCATCGGCCCATATTACACGGAGAAACCATCTCTCGAGCTGACCGTTTTTGCTATTCCCTTTCACTACAGAAATAGACCAAATTTATAGCATAGGTTTTGCCTGATGGGATGATTTGGCTAAAAACCCTATTTGTGCAACAAAGCAACGAAAATGTCAGACCATTTTCCAGGTCATCTCCTCCCCCGCCCGTAAGGGCACGAGTTCGGTTTCAGTAAATGGCAATGCATCGGGAATGCGCCAGGTTGTTTTGGTCAGGGTGATTGTTTCAGTATTGCGGGGCAGTTGGTAAAAGTCGGGTCCGTGAAAGCTGGCAAATGCTTCCAGTTTATCCAGGGCATTAACGCTCTCAAACGCTTCTGCATATAACTCCATGGCGTGTAAGGCTGAATAACAACCGGCACAGCCACAGGATGTTTCTTTGCTGTTGCGGCCATGGGGGGCGCTGTCGGTGCCTAAAAAAAACTTAGGATTGCCCGAGGTGGCGGCTTGTAAAATCGCCTGGCGATGCTGTTCCCGTTTCAAAATGGGTAGGCAGTAGTAATGGGGGCGTATACCCCCTTTGAATAGACTGTTACGGCTGAACAGTAGGTGTTGTGGCGTGATCGTTGCCGCCATATTGCTGGTGGCCAGGACAAACTGCACCGCTTCTGAGGTGGTAATGTGCTCAAGCACAATGCGCAAATTGGGAAATCGCTGTTGCAAGGGGATCAACTGTTGATCGATAAATACTTTCTCGCGATCGAACACGTCTACATGGACATCGGTCACTTCGCCGTGTAGCAATAGGGGCATGTCCACCTGCTGCATGGTTTCAAAAACGCGATCGCATCTCCGAATATCCGTCACACCGAATTCTGAATTGGTCGTGGCACCAGCGGGGTAATACTTGACCGCTTTGACAACCTGGGATGCCTGGGCGGCAATAATGTCTTCGGGGCTGGTGTTGTCGGTAAGATAGAGCGTCATCAGGGGCTCAAACTGCTTGCCCGGCGGAATGGCAGCGAGGATGCGATCGCGATAGGCCATGGCATCCCCTAAGGACCGTACTGGGGGCTTCAAATTTGGCATAATGACGGCGCGGGCAAACTGATGCACCGTATGGGGCAAAACCGCTTTCAGTGCTGCGCCGTCCCGGAGGTGCAGATGCCAGTCGTCGGGGCGGGTGAGGGTAAGTTTTTCCATTTTTCAATCATAAACCACGTCCCAGTTGAAATCGGTCGTGGCTCCCCCCTGGGGCCTTTCTGATTGCCTCTGATCGTCGATTGCTCATCTGAGCAATCCGTTATGGGGGAGGGTTACGTAACACTGATTGTAGACAGCTAAGGATCAGTCATGTTTTACTCAGATTCGTTCAAATGATCGATCATTGAGGGGATCAGTCATGTTTTACTCAGATTCATTTAGATTCATTTAACATGATCGATCATTAAATCGGTCAACTTAACCGTTGATTGCCCCTCAACATTTTTTGTCTAAACTCCAGTTAATGAATCCATTCCCCGAATTCTGGCAAACCCCTGATATTTCCCGTCGGAGTGCCCTGAAACTATTAGGTGCAGGAGCCGTTGGCGGCACCCTAGGCTATACCCGATTTGCCAAGCCCCAACCCACGCTGCACCAGGTTGATCAGCTCGATTTACCCCAAACGGTGGGTCGCCCCACCAAGGCCGTAGTGGTGGGCGGTGGACTGGCCGGGTTAGCCGCCGCCTATGAGCTAAGCAAACGGGGGGTGGCCGTCACCCTGCTGGAGCGGTCACCCCAATTGGGGGGTAAAATCGCCAGCTGGACCATTCAGGTAGGGGACCATGAGCTGCGCATGGAGCACGGATTCCATGGGTTCTTTCCCCAGTATTACAACCTGTTTAGCCTGGTGGACGAACTCCAAATCCAGGATAATTTTCAGTCCCTCAATTTCTATGCCGTACTGTACAAAAACGGCTACAAACCCGAGGCCTTTTACCCCAGTAATGCCGCCTTTCCCTGGAATATTGTGGATCTGGCGGTGTCTTCAGAAAATCGCCTCAGCTGGGGCATTAACCTCACTAAGCTCAAACACCTGGAAGTTTTTCGGGAGATTACCAGCTTCCGCATGCCCCAAACCTATGAGCGTCTGGATCATCTGTCGGTCGAGGAGTGGGGCCAGGGACAATTTCCTAAGGGCCTGTATGACCTATACTTTTTGCCCTTTGCTAAGTCCAGTCTCAATTCCCCCGATGTGCTCAGCGCCGGTGAGCTGATGCAGTTTTTCCACTTTTACTTTTTTGGCAATCCTGAGGGATTAGCTTTCAATGGCACCCGTCAAGACATGGGTCGCTGTTTAGTCGATCCCCTCAGCCAGGCCATTGAGGCTAACGGCGGACGCATCCTCACCGGGGTGTCCGTCAGCCAGATCAACTGGAGTGGGGGGCAAATTGCTAGCGTTGATTACCAGAAGGGAAATATGGCGGTGAATCCGGTGCCGTTTTGGTGCGATCGCAACCCCCTGCTCAGTAACGACACCACCGACTACTATGGCGCAGGCGACCAGCTATATGTGGTTGAGGCCCAGGGCAACCAAGCCATCTCCCTCACCTGCACTCACCAAGGCTGCAGTGTCCACAAAGAAGTTGCCGCCAACGGCGATGGGTTTCTCTGTCCCTGTCACGGTGCCGCTTACAATAGCCAGGGCAAAGTGCTGAGCGGCCCCGCCCAAGAAAATCTAGCCCAGTTTAAAGTGCTGCAGCGAGAACATGACCGCATCCAGCTAATTGCCGCCCATCCAGCCAAAAATGGTGACGGCCTCGCCGCTAGTCTGGAGGCCGACTACTTTGTCTTTGCCGCCGATATTCCCGGCATCAAAAATCTCTTTACCCTATCCCAGGGGGAGCCCAACCCCACCATCATGGCCCAAGTGAACCAGCTGCAGGTAGCCGACCCCTTTGCCGTCGGCCGCTTTTGGTTAGATCGAGACTTTGCCTGGGACCAAAGCTGGTTCACCTCTCTCTCCGGCTACGATCTCACCGACAGTATTACCCTTTACCACAAGGTGCAGGAGGACTACATTCAATGGGCCGAAGACACCGGCGGTAGCGTAGTTGAACTCCATGCCTACTGCTACAAAGAAAAGCAATTCCCTACCCAGCAGGCCCTATTAGACACCTTCAAACGAGAACTCTGGGAGATTGTTCCAGAATTGGCAGGGGCAACTATTTTGCACCAAGAACTGGTGAACCAAAAGAACTTTGCCGGATTCCCCCCCGGCAGTTATCCCAACCGACCTGAAAGTGCAACCGCCGTTCCCAATCTCATGTTCGCTGGAGACTGGGTGAAAATGCCCTTTCCCTGCGGTCTGATGGAACGAGCCATCAGTAGCGGATTATTGGCAGCCAATGAGGTATTACATAGGGAAGGTCGGGCCCGTCGCCCCCTGATGTCCGTTAATCCTGAAGGAGTGTTTAAGGTTTAGACATGCTCGAAACCGTCCGCCGTGCTGCCATTAACCTCAACCACTGGTACGTCGTTGCCCAAAGCAGTGAGCTAACGGATCAGCCCCTAGGGGTGGTGCTATGGCAGCAGCCCATTGTGCTATATCGCGATCGCAGCCACACCATCCAGGCCCTCGAAGACCGTTGTCCCCACCGTCAGGTCCGCCTCAGCCATGGTCAAGTGCAGGGCGATCAGCTGGAATGCATTTACCACGGCTGGCAGTTTAATGGCGCAGGGGACTGTGTCAATGTGCCCTACCTGAGCCAAAAGCAGCAGCTGCCCAGCTGTCGGCTCCGCACCTACCCCGTCAGGGAACAAGATGGTTTTATTTGGCTGTTTCCTGGCCAGGCCGACCAGGCGAACCAGGTGCCCCTGTTGGGACTGCCCGAATGGGACCAGCTGAATTACATCGCGTCCTACACCACCATTGATACCCAGGCCCACTTCTCATTTTTAATCGAGAACCTCATGGACATGTACCATGGGCGGCTGCACAATGACCTACAGGCCTGGGCTAATCCGGTCTTAAAGGACATTGAGACCAGTCCGACGCGGGTAGATGCCCACTACGATGCCGAGAGCTATTACAAAATAGACAAGATTTACTCTGTTGGGCAGTTGTTTATCCCCGCTATGCGCCAGCTGAGGCCCACCAATTTGGATGTCAGCTATGTCTATCCCCATTGGCGCTCTGTTCTAGGGAATGACTTTAAAATTTACTGTTTGTTTTGCCCGGTCAGTGAAACCCAGACCAAGGCCTACCTAGTGCATTTCGTTTCCCTGGGGGCCTTCCATCGGTTACATAAACTGCCTATCAGGTTCCGTCGCTTTATTAAAAATCGTTTATTTAATGCAGCACGAGGTTTACTAGCCGGTCTCGTCAAGCAGGATATCCTGATGATGGAAGATGAGCAGCGAGCTTTTGAAACCATGCCCCAGCGCAAAGGGCCAGAATTTAACCAAACCATTAGCAAGGTGCAACAGCTGATCCATCAGCAATCGATTCACTAACAATCTTGGATCGGACATATTAAAGGTCGATCTCAGGAGGGCAAGCAGCTCTTAGTATGGTCATAGCATCTTGAAAATATAGCAAGTTTTACAAAACTATCTGCTTCGAGATCGGTCTTTCGGTGATTGCTATTAAGCAATGCTAGATAAAAGAGCATGCTAGATGAAAAATGAGGAGTCTGAGGTAATGACCTATTGCTTGGGAATATGTGTGAAGGAAGGGCTGGTCTTGGCTGCTGATTCTCGCACCAATGCTGGGGTGGATTATATTTCGTCCTATCAGAAGCTGTTTGACTTCTCAATTCCTGGGGAGCGGGTGATTGTGGCCTGTGTGTCGGGTAATCTATCGGTGACTCAAGCTGTTATACATCAGCTGCGCCAGGATATTAAAACCGGGGCCAAGGATTCACTGCATACCGTGCCCACCATGTATGAAATAGCTCGCTACATCGGCTATGAAATTCGTAAAATTCAGGACGAAGACCGTAACTGGTTAGACCAGGATGGGATTAAGTTTCAATGTAACTTTTTGGTAGGGGGCCAGCTACCGGGGGAGTCACCAGAGGTTTACCTGGTTTACAGCCAAGGCAACTGTATTAAGGCCACCCCGGAAACACCGTTTTTGCAGATTGGCGAAACTAAATATGGTAAGCCGATTTTGGACCGCACATTGACCTATGGCTCGTCAATGGATGAGATCGCAAAATGTGCCCTCCTCTCCATCGACTCCACCATGCGGTCCAACATTTCCGTCGGTCCCCCCATCAACATGGTGCTCTACGAAACCGACAGCTTTGAAATCCGCCACAGGGTTCAGCTCCAGTCCAGCGATCCCTACCTCGCCAAAATTCGTAAATACTGGGAATGCGCTTTGCGAGAAGCGACCCAAAATATGCCCACACCAGAATGGAATCGGGTATCCATCGATGCCGACCCAGACTTCTCCATTGAATGATGACCCACCTACACAAGATCGCTAGCGAAAGGAGTCACGTAGGTCACAGGTCTACCACTTCGATAGTAACTGCCGTGGAAATACTCAATTTGGATGGACCAGGACTCACTATCTGCATTGAAGCAGAAACAAAATACGAAGATGTACCCATCATTCCTGTCATAACCTTGGCCCATGATGATGACAAGTGCCGTGGCACAGAAACCAAGGAATTTAAATTACCATGCCTAACCCCATTAAAGTTGTTCTTGTTGAAGATTCTGCTATTGCGTTACAAATTCTACACCGGTTGATCGATTCATCCCCAGAAGTTGACGTTGTTGGCACAGCCCAGAATGGAGCCGAAGGGTTAAGGGTGATCGCCGAAACCATGCCAGATGTGATCTGCACTGACATCCAGATGCCCAAAATGGATGGCCTAGAATTTACCGAAAAAGTTATGTCAGAGTTTCCCCGCCCCATTCTAGTGGTGAGCAACACAGTCCATCCTTCAGAGGTGGATAATATATTCAATTTAATGCAGGCAGGGGCATTAGACTTTTTTCCGAAACCCACATCAGGTACAGCCATGGACTATGAAAAACTCAAGAATGCCTTAATCACCAAGATTAAGGTTTTGGCAAGTAAGAAAGTCTAATTTTTGCTCTAAGTTTTTAGTCTCAAAGTTCTCTCCCGATTTCCCTGTTTAGAAAAACCAGGAGAGAACTTTATTTTGTGGCTCTATCTGGCTGAAATTGTTCAGAAACTAGGCCAATGTAATCACCTTCAAGCGATTTCAACAGACCTAACGAGAAGTTTTCAGAAAAGTCATGTCATCAGCCCCTGTTTTTTCAGGGCCAATGCATCTCGCCTGTTGACCTTAACGAACTTTTGCCAAAGTATATTGAGCATCATCTTTAGCTGTGCATGCCAAGATCGTAGCAAAATGCTTTGCTAGGATTTCCACATAGGGAGGCTCAAATATCGACATATGTCCACCAGGACAGGGAAGTGCCTTAACTTCCCCCTGGACATATTGGGTCCAACCCATATCCTCTTCAGAGTGAAGATTTGCATAAAGTTCATCCGCTCGAATTACCCAAATGTCACTGGGGTAACTTTTCGGCTGATAGGCATTACTTATCTGTACTTGGCGACAATATATCGCATCATTGAAAATCCTGTCAGTGCCAAGATTTAATTTGCGATATAGCTGATATTGCTGCTCGCGAAACATCAAGCGAAACTGGCTCGATTCAAAGTCATATCGTTGTTTGATTTTTTCTATCAGATAAGATGGCCCTGTTTTCAAAAATGTTTTCCAGTAATTCTCATACCGTTGCATAACGGGGGCCATGGTTTCCCCTTCAGGGGTAGCTCGATCTATCAGCACACAAGCTTCGATCGTGTCTCCCTGCTGAATAAGTTGCTGCGCTATCTCGTAGGATAAAAAGCCGCCAAAGGACGGTCCAGCCACAAAGTAGGGGCCTTTAGGTTGAACAACCTTAATCTGCTTCACATAATGTGCTGCCAAAGCTTCTAAGGTATTAAATTGCTCATCAAATCCATCGAGTAAAACCGATTGGATACCGTAAACAGGGCGATCAGTCTGTAGCTGCTCCACTAATGGCTGGTAGAACAAAATACTGGTACCAACGGCATGCACTAGAAACAACGGTGATAAATCTGCATTGCCTGATTTCAGAGGCACAATACAGGGAGGTAGTTCAACCGGCGACGACTGTTGTATGGTCTCTGATTGTTCCCCTCCCAGTGCTTCGGCAATAGCTGCGATGGTCGGGGTTTGAAACAGTCGATTAATGGGAAACTTTTGACCCAGCTGACGCTCCATTTCGGCTGCCACCTGAATGCCAATGAGGGAATCTCCCCCCAGATCAAAGAAGCTATCCTGACGTTTGAGGTCACTCATCCCTAACAAATTTTGCCAAATATTGGCGATTGTCCGTTCAGTGTCGTTTTCAAAATCGCTGGCGGCCATTGCCTCAGCATCCGCGGCCTCAGTCGCTTCGTTTGTTTGTCTGCTGTTAGCCGAATCT
Source organism: Leptothoe sp. PORK10 BA2 (assembly GCF_034932105.1). Taxonomy (NCBI): domain Bacteria; kingdom Bacillati; phylum Cyanobacteriota; class Cyanophyceae; order Nodosilineales; family Cymatolegaceae; genus Leptothoe; species Leptothoe sp. PORK10 BA2. The sequence continues at coordinate 28,535 of NZ_JAYGIG010000118.1, forward strand.
TTCAGAGATATGAGTTTAACCCATTTATCGACCCTAGCTTGCAGATCTCCCGTCGATACCACCACCTGATGTAGTTGGGACTGGGACAAAATCCGTTCCAGGGCAGCCACACCTTCCTGGGAGGACATAGACAACTTTGTGATGGTTTGGCCGACAGAAACGTTACCTTGGTCACCTTGACTCTGTTGCAAATCATCCCAGTTGACATGTTGCCATGCATCCCAATTCACACTTAACCAGGGGAAGGATCCGGCGATGTTGCGCTGAGCTGTAAATGTGTCCATAAAGGTATTGGCTGCGGCATAGGTGGCAAATCCTAAGCCGCCCAGAATGGTGGAAATGGAGGACATCAACAGACAGAAGTCTACGGACTGATGCTTGAGGACCTGGTCTAGCACCAGCAAACCATCCACCTTGGGCTGTAGCTGTTGTTCACAGATACTCTTGCTAATGGTATTGATGTAGGAAGATTTGATTAATCCAGCCGCATGGATCACGCCATTGATGGCACCAAATCGTTGTTTTGTCTGGGCAACGACGGCTTTCATCTGCTGCAGGTCACCCACATTGACCTTGACCACTAGGACTTCAGCCCCTAGCTCTTCAATCTGCTGAATCTGTCGAATTTTACGACTCACCGGATCGTTTTCATCGTGGGTGGACAGCCAGGATTCATAGTCCTTTGGCTCTGGAAACTGGGAACGGCTCGTTAATACCAGTTTTGCCTGAACTGTTTTGGCTAAGTACTCAGCAAAGATGAGGCCAATGCTGCCTAGACCACCTGAAATTAAATAGACGCCTTTCTCTCTCAATCTTACGGGTTGTCCGTTGGCTGCTGGCAAACGCACGGGTTCAAAGGTTTGAATCCAGCGGCGAGAATCACGGTAGGCAACAACGGGTTCCGGTAGTCCAGCTTGAATCTCACTGAGCAATTGACCCACCAGTAGGGCCTGATCCCGAGGTTTAGTCCCAGACAAAACAACGTCAATGGTGCTGCAGCTAATTTTGGGAGATTCCTGGGGAATTACCTTGCAAACACCCAATAGAAGCGACTTCTCGGGAGACAGCATTTCATTGCCAGTCACCGTTTGCATCCCGTTTGATACCACAGCTACTTGACAAGCCTCAAATGTTTTTTGGCTTTCGAGGGCCTGGACTAAATAGAGCAGGCTGTAGAAACCCTTTTCTTTGGCTGTTTTAACTGAATTAAATGTGGATTGGTTGGCCTTGATAGGCTGCACGCTCCAGCTGTGGATAATGGTCTGTGGACATCCATGGCGAGCCGAGACTTGACCCATCAGCTTGATGTAATCCTTAGGGTCTGTCGGATTGATCACATATTCACTGTTCTCAACCCGAGAGAAAGATTTACCTGCTTTCACCAGGGTTACCTGGTGGCCTTGGCCTCTCAGCTGACTGGCCAGCTGGGCACCCAGACCAATAGTATCGGCAAAGATCAGCATGCACGATGTTTCAGTCCGCTGGGTCGGCGCCACCAGGGTTCTACTTTGCCAAGCGGCAGAGTAGAACCAATCTGTAATATTGGCTTTTTTACTCAGCGATACCTGGGATGTACAAACGTCGGTTTGGGTCCGCCGTTCTAGCCAATGGCGCTTGCGCTCAAAGGGATAGGTGGGCAAAGATAACCGCTGGCGGTTGTCCTCGCCATAGCAGGCGGCCCAGTCCGTCAGCCCGCCTGCAGCCCACAGCTTGCCCAGGGTGGTGTATAAAAATGCCGTGTCATTTTGACCGTCTTTGGGGTGACGGGTACTGGAAAGGACGGCATGGGTGGCTGATTTGCTGGGATGCTGTAGGGCAAATGTGGTTAGGGCTTTACCCGGGCCGACTTCTAGGAGAATTTGGTCCGGCTCATCCAGCAGCAGCTCCAACCCCTGGGCAAATCTCACGGTTTGTCGCAAATGCTGTACCCAGTAGCTGGGGTCAGTGGCTTCGCTGGGGGTAATCCACATGCCGGTGACGTTGGAAATAAATGGAATCTCGGGAGCCTGCCGCTGAACAGCGTTTACCCGTTCCCTAAAGGAGTCCAAAATGGGTTCCATCATCGCTGAGTGGAAGGCGTGGGACGTCCTCAGGCGACTGCAATCTACCCCTTTTTGGATCCACTGTTGTTCGAGGTCATCAATGGCCTCGTGGGGGCCCGCCACCACACAGCGAGAGGGACCGTTGATTACGGCTAAGGACACCTGATCACCTAGATGTGGCAGAATTTCTGCTTCGGGCAGGGGCACAGATAACATTGATCCCCCAGGCAGCTGCTGCATCATTTGGCCCCGGGCTGTCACAAGGGCCAAGGCATCTTCTAAGGCAAATACACCGGCCAAACAGGCGGCGACATACTCACCAATGCTGTGGCCAATCATAGCCTTGGGCGTCACCCCCCAGGACTGCCACAGCATGGCCAACGAGTATTCGATGGTAAATAGGGCTGGCTGGGTAAAGGAGGTCTGTTTGAGTTTTTCTGTGCTGGTCTCTACTTGGTCACTGTCGGGATAAATCAGCTGGCGGAGGTCCAGACCGAGATGGGGCAACAGAATCTCCGCACAACGATCTACCTCAGCCCGAAATACAGGCTCTGACTGATAAAGGTCCTGGGCCATGTTGACGTATTGGGAACCCTGACCAGAGAACATAAAGGTAACGGGACGTTCACCTGGCTCTTGGACGGCGTCAAAGACTTTCTTGGGGTTTAGAGGATCTAGCGCATTGATGGCATCCTGGGTGTCCTGGCAAAGGATCACTCGGCGATGGTTAAAGGGTTTACGGCCCACCTGCAGAGTGTAGGCAACATCCGCCAGGTTGACATCAGGATTCTGTCTTAGGTAGTCTGCCAGGTTAGCGGTGGCGGTGTCTAGAGCACTCCTGGTTTTGGTGGAAACTGGCAACAGTTTCCAGGGTTTTGAGGACTCAGATGACTCTAGTTGAGGCCCTTCCTCTAGGACGATGTGGGCATTGGTGCCGCCGATACCAAAGGAACTGACCCCAGCCCGGCGGGGAATACCATTGGTTTCCCAAGGAGACAACTCGGTGTTGACATAAAATGGACTGTTTTCCAGGTCAAGTTTGGGGTTGGGACTTTTGTAATGAAGATGGGGGGCCAGGGTTTTGTGTTTTAGGGCGAGGGCTGTTTTGATCAATCCGGCCATGCCAGCGGTCGTATCTGTGTGGCCGATGTTTGTTTTTACTGAGCCGATGGCACAATAGCCTTTCTTGTCAGGATTGGTGTAATAGACTCGCTTTAGCGCCGTCATTTCAATGGGGTCACCCAGGGTGGTGCCGGTACCGTGGGTTTCAATGTAGGTGACAGTTGTGGGATCAATGTCACCCATAGCTAGGGCCTCGGCTATGACGGCAGCCTGTCCTTCTACGCTGGGAGCGGTAAAACCGATTTTCTGGGAGCCATCGTTGTTGAGGGCCGCTCCTTTGATCACCGCGTAGATATGATCTCCGTCTTTAACGGCATCATCCAGTCGCTTCAGGACGACGGTACCGACACCATCCCCCAGCACGGTACCCTGGGCATCGGCGTCAAAGGCACGACAGTGGCCATCGGGGGATAAAATCATCCCTTCTTTGTAGAGATAGCCTTCTTTGCGGAACTTTGAAATGGCAGCGGCTCCTGCGATCGCAATATCACACTGATAATTCTGCAAACTTTGGCAGGCCGTCTGTACCGCCACCAGAGACGTGGAACAGGCCGTGTTGATATTCAGACTAGGCCCCGTCAACCCTAACTTGTAGGAAACACGCGTGGGCATGTAGTCCTTATCATTACTGAAAATGATTTGATACTCGTTAATGGCTGCCAACCGATCACGATTGGACTCAATGTTTTGCAACCGATAGTTATTTTGCCTAACACCGGCATAGACACCGATGCGAGTATCTCCAGTTTCCATGGGATACCCCGCATCCTCTAGGGCATGCCAGGCACACTCCATAAACAAGCGTTGCTGCGGATCGATAATCTCAGCTTCCCTCGGAGTCATGCCAAAGAATTTGGCATCAAACAGGTCAAACCCATCCAGGATGGCCGCCGCCTTCACATAGTTGGGGTCATTGAATACTGCCGGTTCTATGCCAGCATCTTCAAGTTCCTCATCACTGAAAAATGAGATGGACTCCACACCATTGCTCAGGTTATGCCAAAACTCATGGATGTCTTTGGCCCCTGGGAACCGGCAGGCCATACCGATGATGGCAATGGCATCCGACTGTTGGTTAACCCGTTCTTTCTGTTTCTTAATGCGATCACTACTAGCTTGTAACAAGGAGGGCTGGTCAGAGCCCGCCTGCCCCAGATATTGGATGAGCGAATTAATGGTGGGATAGGTAAAGAGGTCAACAACAGAAATGTCACTGTCTGTAATGTCTTCTAAGTCACTCATGAGCTGACTATGCAAACGACCCACCAAAATCGAATGTCCGCCCAAGTCGAAGAAGTTGTCGTGGATGCCCACCTGATCCACATTGAGAATCTCTTTCCAAATACTGACAATCTGTCGCTGTAGATTGTTCTGGGGGGCCACATAGGCCTCATCCCCACCCACGTTGGTCTGATCTGGCTTGGGTAACGCCCGCCGGTCTATTTTGCCATTGGGTGTTAGCGGAAATGCATCGATGCCAACAAAGATGGATGGCATCATGTAATCTGGCAATGTTTTCCGTAACCCTTGCCTCAGCTCAGCCGGTTTCAGGGTGACACCGTCGTTCAAAATTAGATAGGCCGCAATGCGCTTATCTCCAGGATTGTCTTCCCGCACTATGGCCAAGCCCTTATGAACCTGGGGCAGCTGTTCTAAAGCCGTTTCAATTTCCCCTAGCTCAATCCGAAAACCACGCACCTTCACCTGGTTGTCAATGCGGCCCAGAAATTCCAGCGTACCGTCGGAGCGATAACGGGCCAGGTCTCCAGTTTTATAAAGGCGGGCACCGGGCTGGTCACTAAAGGGATCATGGATAAACCGTTCACTGGTCAAGTCAGGACGATTTAAGTATCCACGGGCTAAGCCATCCCCACCAATATGCACCTCTCCGGGGATGCCAATGGGCAAGGGATCTATAGCACAGCCCTCAGCTGCTGTTTTCTCCCCAGTGGTGCCTGGGGGGAGTATGTAGAGCTGGGTGTTAGCAATGGGACCAGCTACGGGAATTGGCTGATCAATGGTCTTGACTTGGCAAGCGGCAGACCACACAGTTGTTTCCGTGGGGCCATACATATTCCAGATTTCACCCCCCATGGCGATCAGCTGACCGGCCATGTCACGGGGCATGGGTTCTCCACCGCACAACATCTTCAGCCCGTCACCATCCTGCCAGCCTGCGGCCAACAGCATCTGCCAAGTGGCCGGTGTGGCCTGCATGATTGTTGTTTGGGTTTCAGCCAAAAGCGATGATAGCTGGGCTGCATTGGTGGCAATTTGCCGAGAGGCCAACACCACTCGGGCTCCTGTAATCAGAGGCAGGTACAGCTCTAGCACCGCAATATCAAAGGAAATGGTGGTGACAGCCAGGAGCGTATCCTGCGGGGTTAACCCTGGCTGCTGTCCCATGGAGACCAGGAAATTCACCGCCGACCGATGGCAGATTTGTACGCCTTTGGGTTTGCCCGTCGAACCTGATGTGTAGATGATGTAGGCCAGGTTGTCAGGACCCACACCAGAGGTGGGATTGTCGTCACGCTGACGGGCGATGGTCTCCCAGTCCGTGTCGATACTCACCATTTGGACCGTCGGAGCGGCCAGTTTCTCTTCGAACTGCTGCTGGGTTAAGAGAATCGATAGGTTAGATGCCTCAACCATGTAGGCTATGCGGTCATTGGGATAGGCTGGATCGATGGGAACATAGCATCCCCCAGCTTTAAGAATTCCTAGCAGACCGACCACCATATCCAGGGAGCGTTCCACACAGAAACCCACCAACCCATCAGGTTCCACACCCATGCTCTGAAGGTGATGGGCCAACTGATTTGATCGTTTGTTTAAGTCACCATAGGTGAGTTCTTCACCATCAAATATCAGGGCAACCGCCTCAGGATTCTGCGCTGCCTGGATTTCCACTAGCTGATGGATACATTGATCAGCGGGATAATCCGTAGCGGTATTGTTCCAATCCTTAAGTAATCGCTGCCGTTCCGCTGGCGTTAGCATCGGCAGCTCTTGGACACTCTGGTCCGGGTTGGTAATGATGCTGTCCAGCAAAGCCTGAATATGGCCTGCCATGCGCTCTATGGTGTCAGCATTAAAGAGGTCAGTACTGTATTTGAGCACCCCCACTAAATCGCCCTGGGTTTCGATCATTTCTAGGGTCAAATCAAATTGACCCAACTGTTGTTTCAAGGACACGGACTCCAACTCCAGGTTGGCCCATTGTGCCTGGGTAGGAGCATCGTTTACGAGGAGCGAAGCCCCTAGCGTTTCGATGGCGCTATGCTCTAGATAATTAAAAAAGACTTGAAAAATAGGAGTGCGACTAGGATCCCGATTGGGTTGCAGGCGTTCAACCAATAACGTGTAGGGATAATCTTGATGCTCTGTTGCACCCATAACGGTGGTGCTAATCTGGCCTAGGAACTCCTTAAAAGAGCATGTATCCGTTAGCTTGCCCCGAATCGCCACTGGATTGAGAAAATATCCCACCACCTGCTCAAACTCTGCCTGGGAACGACCGCCCATGGGCGAACCAACCAGGATGTCCGACTGCCCTGTGTAGCGATGGAGCAAGGTTTGGAAAACAGTCATCAAAACGGCATAGGGCGTTGTCCCTTCGGCCTGGGCCAACTGTTTGATGCCTTCGGTTTGGGCCGCTGTTAGCTCAAAGTTATGGGCATTTCCATTGTGGCTACGGCGTAAGGGTCGAGGGCGGTCCGTGAGTAAATCTAGGGTGGGTAGGTTCCCCGATAGGTTCTCTTGCCAATAGTTCCAGAGCTTTTCGCCTTCAGGGCCTGCCAAGGTTTGAGTTTGCCACGCTACGTAGTCACTATATTGCTTGGCCAGGGGTACCAATGGAGCCGTCGTACCTGCTTTAGCCGCTAGATAAAGCTGTTCAGCATCCTTTAGCAGCGGTTCATGGGACCCTACATCATAAACAATATGATGTAGGGTCAATAGTAAGATATGGTCTTGCTGGGCATAGGTGTACAGGGTCACCCTAAAGATAGGGCCTTGCTCTAGAGCAAACGGTGTACGGTGGGTATCCGCAACGTGTTGGTTAAGCTGTTCTTCGCTCCAGCCCGTCGCATCAATTTGATTAAAGCATAGGCCCAAATTGGGATGCACTACTTGAACGGGGCTACCATCTGCTTGGGTCGTAAAGGTAGTCCGTAAACTGGGATGACGATCGATCAGTCCTTGAAAGGCTTGTTTGAGACAGACGACATCTACAGGGGATTTGATCCGAGTTGGAATACTGACGTTATAAGCATTGCTCGAGCGATCGCCCTGATACAGAAACCAAAGTGATTGCTGACCGTAGGATAAGGGGAAAGTTTCTTGTTTTGCGTGAGGGGTTTTGAGCACAGAGCTTTCTTCCGGGAACATTTGATCAGCAGGGCAATGTAAAGACATCGTTAAATGGTATTGGTTTAAAATAGTATTGGATTGAATACAAAACAATCCGGAAACTGATTAACTGAGATCTTGCACCTCTCTCAATAAGTTAGATTTTTCGCAATAAGCTAAAGTTCAGATAACTGAAATGCCTATTCTGTCGTTAAATTCCAGCTGATTATTTAGTTCGTATGAACTGGTGCAAGATCTGAGTTAATGAAGCTAGTATGTGAGTCTGGATGTATAAAAGACATATTTCCAGAACAAAATGTTTCCAGGTTGACGACGGCATTAATCATCATCCAATAAAGCCAAATAAGAGCTCCTGCACATCATCTCCAAATAGGTAGACTCAATTTTTTATAAAATAGAATTTTAGCTAAAGGCATTAATTCAAAGGCTTTTAGGCTTTAGGGCATAGAGCTTTATTAGTTATGCCCAACCACTTATGCAGAATCGTAACCGTCCCTGGAACTTGAAAACGGTTAGCATCTCAACGAAGTTAATAGGGTTTCAGGTGTTGGACAACCTGTGGTTTAGCTATCAAAATCGTTGAAACGACCAAAACTCGTTAAATGCTTGGGATGGTTACGCAGAATCAACTCACGCATAATTTTTTGAATTAAAATTTGTTGATTTGAGAAATTGAGTTCCATCAGATGTATTTAATAAGAGGCCTGTTGCGACACAATAACCTAATAGGCAGAAGATCCTTGTTGAGCATGAATTCTAGGTGATTTTGCGTTACAAAAGTCGAGTCCGCACTTTATTTTTAAGCAGATCCCTAAAGAGACAATCATGAAGAATAGAATCCTGCATGATTGTCTGTTTAGATAAGGCCATTTAGCGTCTTAGATAAAGTTATTTAGCGTAATCTGAAGTTGATTACTTAATTAACTGGTGGTAACCGTCCCTGCTATCTGACGAAGATTGGTCGTTTCAGCCATTTAAGGTCTGAAGACCGCTCAAGGTACAAGCTGAAACCCTATTAAACTCGTTGAGCACTAAGCTCAATATGAGTTCCAGGGACGGTTACTAACTGGTGCAAGATGTGAATTAAATGTAAATTAGACTAAAGGCATTTTATGCTTTAGATTATTGATTTAATTGTACCCACCTAAACTTACTTTTCCTTAAACTGTTAAATTTGGATGTCAGAAATTGTTGGGAGTTTAGGTGATTTTGTGTAAGGGGTCTAGAATCTAATTACCTAAGGAAGCCGTCCCATAGCCCAAGATAAGATTCATAAGTTGTCGGAATTGTTTTGGTTCTCATTCAAGATGTGGACTGGCAATCCGGGTTGGACCCAGCTAACAACTGCTGAGGAGCTTCAAAGCCTGCGTCGGCACAACAAGAGAAGTTGTTTAGATATATGTACGATGGGGCATGGGAAATATATACCCGTAGTCAAACCGGCCTAAATGCCAGAGGACTAAAGGATATTCCTGGCAATCTATGACTAACCATAGGAAATTAGAACCATGAGGGGACTGATAAAATTATCTTGAACTATTCACGAATGGCTTAGGGAGTTTGAAGAATTCTTCGTTCGCAAACGTTTATTTTTATATTCCAACGACCTTATGGCCTGCTCAGTTACCTGCTTCAAGTGCTGAAAACTGGGCAGGCTTTGGACTAGGTATCTATGCCTGGACAGTGCAGACCTATTTGAAATTGTATGAAGCGGGAGTGCCCTGCCAATTGACAGACCAGCTGCCCGAGAAAGGTATTGTCCTATTCCATGGCAATGCTACACGGGGGGGCGATATTCACCCTGGTCCCAATCGGCTGCTGATTTGCCTCAAGGCAGAATCCCCCCTATGTCCCCAGGCTCAACTCCACGTGGTGCAAAATCCTTACGAAGCATCACAGTTTCTAGGCTGTTACTTTATTCCCCATTGGCCCCAGCCAGGACTGCAACCCCGCCTGGACCAACGACAGGATAAATTTGAGACTATTGCATTTTTGGGCCACTGCAACAGTCTAGCCGCCGAGTTGAGGACCCCAGACTGGAAAATGCAGCTCGGCCAGAGAGGGCTAAATTGGCAGCCAATCATTAATACCAATGGCTGGAACAACCAGCATTCCATTGACACCCGCTGGAATGATTATCAACACATTGATGCTATTGTCGCTGTCCGTGAATTTCATTTAAAACGTCCCGGCTATCGAAGTAAACCGGCGACCAAACTCTATAATGCTTGGCTAGCGGGTGTGCCCGCCATCCTAGGGCGAGAACTAGCCTATCGGGCTGAAGGAACCGTGGATGTGAATTATTTAGAAGCCAACTCCATGGCACAGGTCTTGTCTTGTTTAGATGAATTAAAACAGAATATAGAGTTCCGAAGAAGACTGGTCAAAAACGGCCAAGCTGTAGCAAAGCAGTATTCTACAGCAGCGATTACCCAAAAATGGATACAGTTTTTGAGCGAGGTTGCTATGCCACGCTATCAGGCATGGTGCAACAACTCTCCTTGGGGATATCAGATGCAACATTGGCAGGCTCAATGGCTAAATTATTGCGATCGCACGCTACGTCGACTAAAGTTTTGAATCCTTAGGGAGCGAATGCCATGGCATAGGTTCTTAGTATTATTACTGAGCCTGAGGGATGGCTTATGGAGGCTTTACCATTTCCAATAACGATTACTCAGCTAAAGTACGAGTTGCGATTATGATGCTAACCTCTACCATGGATATAATCTAGAACAAAGATGTAAGCTAGAAAACGTCTAAACACCAGACATTTAGTAACCTGTCATGAGATGTGAGATTCAGCCAACTCCAGCCCTAGACATTAAGGGAATTTTTGCTTCAGAAAAAAAATCCCGAAGACTTCGAAAAGATATTGGTTTTTACGGCGCAATTATTCACACCCTGCGCGATCTCATCTGGCTAAAAGATTTGAATGGAGTCTATCTTACTTGTAATCATCGTTTCGAAGACTTTATCGGAGTCTCTGAACAAGAGATACTGGGCAAAAGTGATTACGACTTTGTGGATAGTAAGTTAGCAGATTTGTTGCGCGAATACGACAAAGAAGTCATATTTCAAGAATCCCCATCAATTCACGAAGAGTGGACCACATTTGCCAATGATGGCCACCGCGAACTGCTGGAAATAAGTAGGATGCCCATGTATGACGAGAATGAGGAGTTGCTAGGCGTTCTAGGCGTTGGACACAATGTTACTGATCGTAGAGAGTCAGAGGGAAAATTTCAGAAAAGTGAAGAACGGTTTTCCCTTGCCATGCACGATGGTCTATGGGACTGGAACTTGGAAACTAACGAAGTCTATTATTCACCGCGCTGGAAAAGCCTGCTGGGTTATAAAAGTGGTGAACTCACAAATAATTTAACCACTTGGCAAAGCTTGGTTCATCCAGATGATAAAGACAGGGTCTTGACAATGGTTCAGGACTATTTAGTTGGCAAAGCTAATTCATTTGATGTTGAAATGCGTATGCGGCATAAAACAGGACATTATGTTTTTGTGTCGTCCCGGGCATCTCTTGTCTATCGTGATTCCGATAGAAAGGCAATTCGTCTGGTGGGCACCCATGTTGATATAACCGCCCGCAGAAAAGCAGAAGCCTTTGATGACAAAAGTGCCGAAATTCTGGAGATGATTGCAACGGGTAAACCGGCATCAGAAATCTATTCAGAAATCGCATTACTGTATGAAGGACGCCACCCTGGACTACGATGCTCCATGCTGGAATTACAAGATGGTCGACTCATGCATGGAGGAGCTCCCAGTCTGCCAAAAGAGTACTGCGATGCGGTTCATGGTCTGAAAAACGGCCCTAATGTTGGTTCATGTGGTACATCGACCTATACGGGCAAGCGTGTTCTGGTTGAGAATATTGAAACAGATCCCAAATGGGCCAAAATCAAACATGTGGCCCTACCCCATGGCATGCGTTGTTGTTGGTCTGAACCGATTAAAGATTCTTCAGGACTGGTATTAGGGGCATTTGGTATGTACTACAACTACCCCGCCCTACCAAATGAAGAGGAGTCAAATGACCTTAAGTCTGCGGCAAGGCTAGCTGGGATTGTCATGGAGCGGGATCATGCCCAGAAGCGTATACGAGAACTAGCCTATATCGATGACCTAACAGGGCTTGCCAATCGGGCCAACTTTTATCAGAATCTTGAAGTATCCATCAAACGCTCTGACCGAAACAGATCGCGTTTGGGTTTGCTATATATCGACTTAGATAATTTTAAGAGCGTAAATGACAGCCTGGGGCATGATGTCGGTGACTTACTGCTCCAAGAAATTGCTAATCGACTACAAGATGTGGCCCGTGAGACTGATTTTATCGCCCGTCTTAGTGGTGATGAATTCTGTATTCTTGTGAATGATATCGATGATGACTATGCAGCTGTCCATGTGGCCCAGCGCTGTCTTAAGGCAATATCAAAGCCAGTCGCGTTATCGTCAAGGAAATTCACCCCAGCTTGTAGTATTGGCATTGCCCACTATCCTGATGATGGTCCAGATCTCTCCACATTAATCAAAGCGGCTGATACGTCACTCTATGCGGCGAAGGAACGGGGAAAAAATCAGTATGCGTTCTATAACCCTGAACTAACTCAGAAAGTAGAATATCGGTTTCGCGTAGAGCAAAGTTTAAGGGAGGCGATTGAAAAACAACAGTTGTCACTGGTCTATCAACCCCAGGTGGACATAATCACTGGTAACATTATTGGGGTTGAAGCATTGTCACGCTGGTACCACCCACAATTAGGTCAGGTTTCACCCGCCGAATTTATTGCCATAGCCGAGAGAATAGGCATGATTAAGCCCCTGACTGAGTGGGTGTTGACCACTGCCTGCAGTCATTTGGTAGCCTGGAAAAAGGCAGGGTTGCCCACAATTCGGATGGCGGTGAATATTTCTCCTGTTCATTTTCTGGACAAGGATTTTGTATCCTTAATTCAACGGATTATTGATGAGACCGGCATAATACCATCGGAACTAGAACTGGAGATTACCGAGAGTGTTGTACAGACGGAGCAACAAAATCTCTCAACGTTTCGAGCATTGAAAGATCTGGGTGTATTGCTGGCAATCGATGATTTTGGTACAGGTTATTCATCATTTGCCTCTCTCAAACACCTTGAGGTTGATTGCCTAAAAATCGATAAATATTTTATTAATGATATGCTTGTCGACCATAAGTCAAAGATCCTGATTGGGGCCATGATCGAAATGGGACGCAATCTAGAACATAAAATTATTGCCGAAGGGGTGGAAACTGCAGAACAATATCATACACTCCAAAAATTTGGGTGTGAGACGGTCCAGGGATATCTATTTAGCAAACCGGTCAATTCTGGTGAAATATCAAAACTTCTAAGTCACAATCTTGTTAATGGAAAACGAATGTGGCCTAATACACCATGACCTTTTTATCGGTAGGGTTTGGTCTTAACGCATCGTCGTCTCACGAGTCCTTGCGAAACAAGTCGACTCGAAAATCAGTAGTCACGCAAAACTCATCCAATTGAGATATTCGTTCCCGAAACTCCTTAGATGTGCGAAACTGCATTGGGGTCATGGTGATTAGATCCACCAAACCATCACTGCTCAACAAAATTTTGAATCGCACCTGTTCACAACTCACGTTGGTGAGCCCATCGATTTCCATCGGAGGTTGCTTGACAGCCCGAACTTCACTATAGGCAAGTTCTCTGAGTTCAAATAGGTGACGCTCCCCCGGTGACACACGACAAAGCAATGCCCCCTTTTTTAGGATCCGTGGGATATCAGGACTGGTGGGAGCCATAATCACTGTGACGGCATCAAACATTCCACTTAAAAAAGGGAGGCGCATCGTACTCGCAACGACAAATTGTCCCCTTGACTGCTTGCAGGCGGCTCTAACCGCTACCTTGGAGATGTCCAAGCCGTAGACCTCACTCGCTACATCACAAAAAGCAGCGGTGAAGTAGCCCTCGCCACAGCCCAAATCCGCCAAGCGATGGGGTCGCTCCATTAACCTGACCAACGCATCGGCAAGGACTTTGTAATATCCAGCCCCCAAAAAGCGACCTCGAGCTGATACCATCTCTGCATTATCACCGGGTTCGAGGCTGCGCTTTCTGTTTGCAGGTAACAGATTCACGTATCCCTCTTTAGCTACGTCAAAGGTGTGGTTAGTAGGGCAACACAATACTCGACCGTTTTTGGAAAGTGGGTTTGAGCAAATTGGACAGGCATAAACTGTCATGCCATAGAATCTCCCTCTATTTCCCTAATTCCATAGGCCTCTCAACTAACTAATCGTAGCGGCTGTGGGGTGGTAACCCTTGATCGTGTGTTACTACGGACATAAATCCCAATCAATCCTCCCGCCAGCAGAGCCTGACGCATAAAGTCGTCGTTTAGGGGAGCAAATAGCCAATCCATGGAGAACCTCAGGAAAGCATAGGCACGGGGTCAGCCAGTTTAGCATCCAAAAACCCGTCAGCTCAGCAATGGTCAAGGATTGATTTTTGATGGTTTTGGGATGGGCCTATTTTTTTATTGGCCCTATCCACCACCCAAATCATTTATTCCTGTGGGATGGTGACATCAAGTTCTTAAAGTTCTTAAAAAAGGACAAAACTTCACGGCATAGATTATAGTTTGATCATGCCCCAGCGATTTAAATCGCTTGGCCCTGGTTCCCAAGAGTTCCTGTAGATCTAATTTGATGGCTAGTATTCCAAATTTGACTACATAGGTAAAATGCTAAGAGATCTTATTTCCTCAGCAGAAGTAATTTTTATCAAAAAAGTTTTTATTAAGAAACTACGGGATTAACCAATCTAGTAAGAATAATTCTATGAACGCTTCTGCGGTGTCTTGTTTTCCTGTGAACAGGTGACAGGAATATCGGGTTTTCCCTAGGAAAGCTGCTGTTTGAACTGCAATCTGTGGGAAAAGCCTTGGAAGCTATTCGGGGTATTCATCTCATTGTCATTTTTGAGCCTTCATTCCATACGTCTTGACTATGGTATTTGTTAGCACCAAACCCACCCTGCCCAGCTGGCTTTGTGAAAATATTTTGCAGGGTACCTTGCCATGGCAAAAGTCTTCTATACAGCCCTACAGCCATTTTAACCATGTCTATACCCTGCATGACTCCTTTTTGTTAGGCACCTATCAGAGTGCGGAAACCTACGGAGAAAGCGTGCTTTGCTTTTTGTGGGATGCCCTATGGTTACCAGAAAGCGTTACCCATCAGGCTCAGCCCGGTGAGCCTATTTTTTTACTGATCAAGGCAACCAAGACCATGGGTATTGTCTTCTCTGAGGGGACCTTGCCTAAGTCTGAGAAACAGCCCCGTCGCATTCTCAAAGCCGAACATGTGGAAGTGGATGACCAAACTGTTTTAGTGATTGACGATATCCATCGTAATACACTGACAGTGGTCTTTTCAGGCCAGTTACACTTTTTGGCGATGGATAACCGACAGCGGCAGCTGACCCTGGATATTAAGGTTGATAGTTAGCCCCCATCCCTAGGGCAAAAAATCAGGGGTAAAAATCAGGTTCGGAATCCAAAGACTAAGAAACCCAAGGCTCAGACAGTTACACTAGGGATAGTGTTAACTAATGTAAACATGTCCCCCCAGCTTAATTCTCCTCTGTCTCACCGTCGGTCTAGGCACCCATCTAAGATCAGGCCTAAGGTGATCGTGATTGGAGCGGGCATCGGTGGGTTAACGACGGCGGCCCTATTAGCGAAGCGGGGTTATCAGGTCTGTGTCCTGGAACAGTCCATGGTGCCTGGGGGCTGTGCATCTACATTTCGCCGTCGAGGGTTTACCTTTGATGTCGGGGCGACCCAGGTGGCCGGTTTGGAACCGGGCGGCATTCATGCTCAAGTTTTCTCAGAATTAGGATTAGAGCTGCCCCAGGCTGAGCATTGCGATCCGGCCTGTGCTGTTTTTTTACCAGGGGAAACCACCCCCATTAGCGTTTGGCGCGACCCCCAACGGTGGCAGGCGGAACGGCAACGGCAATTTCCAGGCAGTGAACCCTTTTGGCAAAAGCTCAGCGATTTATTTCGCTACAGTTGGCGATTTCAGGGCCGACAGCCGGTATTGCCACCGCGTAACCTGTGGGATGCCTGGCAGTTAACCCATGCGCTGCGTCCTGACACGTTGCTAACGGTGCCTTATACCTTCTCCACCGTCGGGCAGATGCTGAAAGGATACGGCCTCTATGGCAATCGACGGCTGAAAACCTTTTTAGATCTCCAACTCAAGCTTTATTCCCAGGTGGGTGCAGACGACACCGCCCTGCTCTATGCCGCCACGGCCCTAGGGGTTTCTCAGGCTCCCTACGGATTGTTCCATCTCCAGGGTAGTATGCAGGTGCTGAGTGATGCCCTGGTCAAGGCCATTCAGCAGTTTGGCGGCCAGGTTTTGTTGGGACATGGGGTGGATCATATTCAACTGGAGGGCAATCGACCCAGGTTTGTGCGTATTCACCAGCAAAAAAACGGTGCCACCTGGCTGGAGCCGACGGATCATGTGGTGGCTAACGTCACGGTGCAAAATCTAACGACATTGCTAGGCGGCCAAACTCCTAAGGGCTATCAGCAACGGGTGGATAAGCTGATGCCATCGTCGGGGGCTTTTGTGGTGTACCTCGGGGTGGATCAGGCCGCCGTGCCCCAGGATTGTCCCCCCCATTTGCAGTTTCTCTATGACTATGACGGTCCTATTGGGGAAAATAACTCCCTGTTTGTCTCGGTGAGTCGTCCGGGGGATGGGCGTGCCCCCGATGGGATGGCTACGCTTGTGGCGTCGTCATTTACGGATGTGCAGGCATGGCAGCAGTGCTCCAACTATGACCAGATGAAGGCGGACTATGGGGCGGGTGCGATCGCAAACCTCGGCCAGTTCTTCAATCTAGCCCCAGAAAACATTATCCATACCGAATTCGGCACTCCCCGCACCTTCGAGCGCTACACCGCCCGCCACCAAGGTATGGTGGGCGGCATCGGCCAGCGACTATCCACCTTTGGTCCCTTTGGATTTGCCACTCGTACCCCTATTCCCAAGCTTTGGTTGGTGGGGGACTGTGTCCATCCCGGCGAGGGCACCGCTGGCGTCAGCTATGCAGCCATGACGACAGTGAGGCAGATTGAGGCCATGGAAGGGAACTAGATAAAACAGCCCTTGACCGTTGGCACAGATCAAGGGCTGTTTGTTATGGGTTATTGACTATGGGCTTTATGGGCTGAGCTGTTAGGCGTGGAATTTCTAACCCCTAACCCCCACCAAAGCCGGTTGCTTGGCCGACTGCACCACCACCTTAGAATCCCCATCCAGGTCAAAGATCGCCGTATCACCGTCGGTAATCGTACCGGTGAGTAAAGCTTCCGCCAGCGGATCCTCAATCAAACGGGAAATTGCTCGACGCATGGGGCGGGCTCCATAGGCCGGGTCATAGCCCTTATTGATCAGGTGCTGCTTAAAGGCCTCGGTGGTCTCTAACTTAATGGCCCGCTCGGCTAACCGTCCCGTTACCTGGGCTAGGAGAATATCAGCAATCTGAGCTACCTCAGACTTAATCAACTGACGGAAGACGATAATTTCGTCAATTCTATTCAACAGCTCGGGTCGGAAGAACTGTTTCATTTCTTCGTTCACCAGGTTGCGAATGTTGTTATAGCGAGAGGTCATTTCATCGTCAAGGCTAAGCTCAAATCCCAGACCGCCGCCGCCTTTTTCAATCACCTTGGACCCAATGTTTGATGTCATGATGATCAAGGTGTTCTTAAAGCTCACCTTGCGCCCCTTGGAGTCACTCAGATGACCATCGTCCAGCAACTGCAGCAGCAGATTAAAGACATCGGGATGGGCCTTCTCAATTTCATCTAGCAAAATAACGGTGTAGGGATTACGACGCACTGCTTCAGTCAGCTGTCCACCCTCGTCATAACCCACATAGCCCGGAGGGGAGCCAATCAGCTTAGAGGTGGACTGGGGTTCCATAAACTCCGACATGTCGACCCGAATCATGGCATCTTCCGAGCCAAAGACCGTTGCCGCGAGGGCCTTGGCCAACTCGGTTTTACCCACCCCCGTGGGGCCAGAAAAGATCATACTGGCCATGGGACGATTGGGGTTGCGCATGCCCACCCGGGAGCGTCGCACCGCCTTAGAAACCGCTTCAACCGCTTCATTTTGGCCCACCACCCGCTCATGGAGGGTGTCTTCCAAATGCAGAATCATGGCTGATTCCGATTCAGTCAAACGGCTGACAGGTA
Source organism: Leptothoe sp. PORK10 BA2 (assembly GCF_034932105.1). Lineage (NCBI taxonomy): Bacteria > Bacillati > Cyanobacteriota > Cyanophyceae > Nodosilineales > Cymatolegaceae > Leptothoe > Leptothoe sp. PORK10 BA2. The sequence continues at coordinate 46,378 of NZ_JAYGIG010000118.1, forward strand.
CTCCCGTCCAAGAGGCAACAATGTCGGCAATGTCTTCATCGGTCACCGCTGGATGGGGGGTATCGCTGGGGAGTAACTCCGCCAACAGACCCTGCTCTTTGATATACAGTTCACCCAACTGGTTAAAGGACTGGCTTTCTATCAGCTGCATAATCTCGGTTTGCACCTGGCGCAGCGCAGTACGTTTCTCCCCAGCGGGGATTTTTTGGGTGTAGCGCAGTCGCACTCGGGAACCGGCTTCATCAATCAGGTCAATGGCCTTGTCTGGCAAATGACGGTCGCTAATGTAGCGATCTGATAGGGTGGCAGCGGCTTCTAACGCTTCGTCCGTGATGGAAAGATGGTGGAATTGTTCATAGCGTCCCCGCAATCCAACCAAAATATCCAGGGTATCTTGGACGGACGGTGGATTGACTACCACCCGCTGGAAGCGTCGCTCCAGGGCTGCATCCTTTTCTATATACTTGCGATACTCCTCTAGGGTGGTGGCTCCGATGCATTGCAGCTCACCGCGAGCTAGGGCAGGCTTCAGCATGTTGGCCGCATCCATGCTGCCTTCGAGGGACCCCGCCCCCACTAGGGTATGAATCTCATCAATCACCAAAATAATGTTCTGGGCCTCACGCACCTCTGCTACCACCTGGCTAATGCGCTCTTCAAAGTCACCCCGGAAGCGAGTACCAGACACTAGCATCGCCAGATCTAGACTGATCACCCGACGATCAAACAGGGCTTCGGGGACATCTTGGTTAGTAATGCGCTGGGCAAGACCTTCTGCGATCGCAGTTTTACCCACCCCCGGCTCCCCCACCAGCACTGGGTTATTCTTCGTGCGGCGCCCCAAAATTTGCACCACCCGCTCAATTTCCTGGGCTCGGCCAATCACCGGATCGAGTTTACCCGCCGCCGCCAGCTCAGTCAGGTCAGTACCAAATTCAGCCAGGACTCCCTTCGGCTTAGCTGCCGACCCGGACTTCTCATCGTCCCGTAGACGACCGCCACCAGCAGGAATCGCCGACACCTCTCCAATGGTGCGAATTAGCTGAGTCCGCACCTGGTTAGGGTCTACACCTAAATTATTCAGCACCCGATAGGCCACACTTTCAACATTTTGAGTCAGGCTTAGCAGCAGATGTTCTGGCTCAATGTAGGGATGATCCAGCTTGCGCGCTTCTTGAAACGCCTGCTCAAAAACCTGCTTCACCTTGGGCGTAAACGGAATTTCGGTCGGACCATTGCCAGACCCACGGCCAATAATGGACTCCACCTCAGCCCGAGAATTAGCCAGGTTGACGCCAAAGTCGCTGAGCACCCGAGCGGCGATACTAGAGCCTTCCTTCACAATTCCGAGTAGCAGCTGCTCACTACCCACAAAATTGTGCCCCAGGCGTCGTGCCTCTTCCTGGGCTTGCATAATCACCGCAATTGCCGCATTGGTGAAATGTTCAAACATGTTTTATGGACCTCTGCCAGGATATAGAGCCGAAACCTATAGACAAGTTGAATAACTTGGTGTTAACCAAGATTACTTCAGACATTAAGATTTTTAACTATGTAATAAAAATATACCCATCTTCGAGGCATCTCGACAGTCAGGAGAGCCGAAGTTGGATAGGGGGGGTAACCCGTATAACCCAAGAGCCAACGGATATGGTTTCAGTTTGCCCGAAGGATAAAGAAATTTATAGGTAGATAAACAAACGAGCATCTAATCTCCACATCTACGCAGAGTGGATAAAAGATTCATAAAGAAATTGCCTCATCACATGACTTTAGGCAATTGCCCATAGGAATACATCTAAATCAAGGGCAGTCATTACGGAATAGTCAGTCTGTATTCTTTTCTTAAGCCGGACAAAACCGCAACTAACCCTTGGCCCATCAGCTAGTTAAGGCCCATTAATATTCTGTCAGAAGTAAAAAATAAAGCTAATAAGGACTTGTTGGGGGCTTATGCTCTTAATTCCCGTAATCGTCCCATATCCACCGCTAGCTGAGCCCCATTGCCCTAGGGCAATGGGGCTCAGCTAAATTTCGCAGCCCGTAGTCAGTACTCTGAATGCGCCATCGCCCCTTACCCACGGTTAGGCTCAAATCATGTCGGCTTGCACAGTTTGACAAGTCTTTAGAACATTCTGATCGACATCGGACAGAGTGCTAATGGGGGTAAATCCCTCAATATTAAACTCAGCCGCCGGACCAGCGGTGAAGGTAGAATCTGCGGGTAAAGAGTAGGGATGGCTAGTCTGCTCATAGCTATCTACCACCATGAGGTCTAGGCCAGTAGCTGAAATGTTGCCACTGAAACAATCAAACGAAGAACTTGGCATGTAGAACCCACCGACGGCTCGGTTACCCGTCACTTCGAACACCATATAGACTGAGCCAGGTTGAGCGGCCACTGCCTGCTGTCCGTATAGGTAGATCCCATCTAAAAGGGGTGTACTACTGGCTACGGAATCAGCAACAGCCGTCAGGGGAGCTAAGCTACTCAGCAATGTAGCACTGAGCAAAACGAGTGCAGACTTGATGAACTTCGGGCAGCGGGAGCGGAGTGACAGATTAGCCATGGGTTACGTGGTTACACCTCTATACGCTTAGTATTCATGAAGAGCCGATTTATCTAAGTGATACCCCTAGGCCTAGCTGATGACGTTCAGCACAGGCCCCTGTGATCGCTGTCACAACTGCTTGTATTGCTGGCATTGCAGCACTTATACAGACTTGGGTGAGCCGGAAAAATCGGCTTTCACCATAAAATCATGATTGCTTTGAGACCACACCTCACCCATGACGTCACCAACTTCCCTGACGCAAGACTTTCTGTCACAACAATTAGAAAAGTTGGATGGCCGCAGCTACTCTGCCTACAAAGGTTTGAAGGGGAACTACGCTTTTGCTGATTTCACCCTCACCTTGGCCCACATTCAAGGGGACCCCTTTGCTGCCCCCAGCCGGGTCAGTATTTTTGTCAGCCATCGCCACAGTCAGTGGCCCCAGGATTATTGGCATACCCCGACTCGGCGTATCGTGCTAGCAGATTTTCTGCATCGGCAAATTATTCATACCATCCCGCAGGTTGAACAAAATCGAGGCTCCGGTAAAAGTGGTCGACTGATCATGGCCTCCACCAGTCAGGTTATCTTGGCCCGCACAGCTGTTCAGGTCACATTGGCAGGCATTGAGCTGCGGCTGGGGGTGGGTTTGCCTGCCTTTGGACGACGTATCGCCGGTCAGGCAGCACGGCAGTTGCTGACGGAGGACTTACCCCAGTTGGTAACCACCACCCTGCACTATCAGCCAGCATGGCAGTCGGCGGTGGAACAGCACATGGCCACCGTGGAAGATGCCAACGCCCTCAGGGCACAACTCTCTGAGCACAACCTGGTGGCCTTCATTGCCAATGGCTCAAGGTTGCCTCGCCGTAGCGGTGTCGATTCCCAGCCATTACCAACGGCTGTTCCCTTCAATGCACCCAGTTCTTTAGAGGTAACCCTACGAGCACCCCACGCTGGCCCCATCACCGGCCTGGGAATTCCCACCGGGGTCACCCTGATTGTTGGTGGTGGCTACCATGGCAAATCAACGGTACTCAAAGCTATTGCCCATGGTACCTACAATCACATTCCCGGCGATGGTCGAGAACAGGTGGTGGCCGATGGGGCCACGGTGAAGATCCGAGCGGAGGATGGTCGCAGTGTGACGGGGGTGGATATTTCTCCCTTTATCGATCGGTTGCCCCAGGGCCTGTCGACCCAGGCGTTTTGCACCACCAATGCCAGTGGTAGTACGTCCCAGGCGGCCAATATTTTAGAGGCCATCGAGGCGGGGGCCAAGGTGCTGCTGATTGATGAGGATACGGCGGCGACAAATTTGATGATTCGCGATCGCAACATGCAAGCCCTGATCGCCAAAGCTAAAGAACCCATCACCCCATTTATCGACAAAGTCCGACAGCTCTATAGTGATCACGGCATTTCTACGGTCTTAGTCATGGGCGGCAGCGGCGACTATTTCGAAGTCGCGGATCAGGTAATTGCCCTAGATAATTACCTGGCCCATGACGTCACTGCCCAAGCCCAAGCCATTGCCGCCCAAAATCCCAGTGAACGTCAAGGAGAAGGGGGACAACATTTCGGCACCATCACCCAGCGTCGGATCCAATTGCCCCCATTTGACACCGGTCGTAAACCCGCCAAAGTCAAAACCCAGCGGCTCACCACCCTGACCCTCGGCTCAGAAGATATTGATCTCCGAGGCATCGAGCAACTCATAGAACAGAACCAGGTTAGGGCAATTGCCCATGCCATTCTCACCTGGCAACAACAAAATCGGACCCACTCCCTAAAAAATCTCCTAGACGACATCATGACCTGGGTGGAGAAACAGGACTTTGATGCCCTCACCCCCTATCCCATGGCTGACCTCAGTGAATTCCGTCGCCATGAATTAGCCGCCATTATCAATCGGTTGAGAAGTCTCAGGGTAATTTCGGAGCGGTAACACAACTACCTTGGTAAAATTACCCAGATTAAACCCTTAGCATCGCCATGGTTGAACTTTGGGTGAATTCTGATGGTCAACGATAGTCAGTTAATTCAGGAGGGCACATTGAACTGACGACACACGTGCCTTTTTATACCTATATTAATCTTCGGCCCATGGAACACCCTCAAGAACCCAATCTCGAACAACCCCGGATTAAATGGTCCTGGTTCACCCTCAGCTGCGTCAGCCTAATGGTTGGCTTTTTATACCTAGCCGTTGTGGATATTGCCGGTCCAGTTCAGCTCACTCAAAATTCAACCGAGCAGCAACCCTAGGGGCAAATTTTGCAGTTGCTGATTTAGCCGATGTCGGTCTATCAGACATGCTATATACCGACATCTGGTAAATGAAATCATCCCGAGGATCAGCAACGCCACGGTTTATGTCTCACTCCAAAAAGCGGGTTAGGGTAGCACTGTAGGTCTGATAAGGTTTTACCCCGGTCAGGGTCTCCACCAGTTCTCCCCCCTTAAAGAACATCACGGCTGGCATTCCCTTCAGTCCAAACCGTTTAGGCACCTGCTGATTCGCATCAAAGTCGATCTTCATCACATTTACCTTTTCTCTGTAGGCTTCTGCCAGCTGATCGATCAAGGGGGTTACTAGCTTGCAAGAGCCACACCAAGACGCCATACAATCCACTACCAGCAGCGATTCTTTTGCCAATAGGGAATCCAATTCTGATTCATTCTGAATAAAGCGAGCCGCCCCTGTTTCCTCCTGTTGGCCTAACGCCGCCAGGGCATAGTTCACTTCAGCCGCAGATTGATTGCCGTTAACCATGGTTAACTGATCCCGCTGCTGATAATAATCAATTAAAGGGGCCACCTCTTCCCGATAGAGGGTTAAACGCTGACGCATGGCGGAAATAGGTTCGTCTTGGCCATGCTCAGCCACCAGACGTTTAATCAATAATCCCGTCAGGGACTTAAGATAAGCCACCTGAGCCGCCGGCTGGCCCACCGCCAACAACCACTGATCAAGGGCCTGCGCTTGGTTCAGGGTGCGAGGAAATCCCTCCAACACATACCCATTCAGCATCACGTCCGGTTGCTCCAACCGTCTCCGCAGCAGCTTCATCACTAACTCATCGGGCACCAACGCTTCGGCGTCTACTTCGGCGTCTACATAGGGGCGCGCCTCTAGACCTATGACAGATTCCTCAGCAATGGCTTTACGGATAAGCTGCCCCATGGACACATGGGGGACATGCCAGGATTGGGATAGTGCGATCGCATGATCCTTAATTCCTATACCCGGAGGGCCCAAAAGGATAAGCTGCTTAGATTTCATGGCATAAAAATCCTATAACCATAACGCCATAGGCAGAATTTACGCAGTCATACAATGGACTGCACCTACAGTTGGTCATTATGTTTCACCGGCCCAATCTGCCGTCATTTCTATGCAGATTCTTTTAGATTTGGAGCGTTTTCCGTCTCATCCAGGGACAAGGCAAAAGCGTGAACCATGTTGGAGGCTAACCTCCCTTGGGCAATTGCCAGAATTCTAATCTATCTCCCTGTCTCTTCCCACCTCCCGGCTCCATTCCTTCCTGGTATCGTAATGCTGGGCCAATTTATGGCTGGGCCATAAGTTGGCTGGGCCACTTAGTATTAAGGAGACCGTCGAATGAGTAACTGCCCGCTAGTATGGGTCATTATGGGTGTGTCCGGCTCAGGGAAAACAGTGGTCGGACGCCTGCTAGCTGAGCGGTTAGAGAGTGACTTTTTAGAGGGCGATCGGCGACATTCTGGGTCCAATCTTCTCAAAATGAAGGCTCAGACACCTCTACAGGATGCCGATCGGCACCAATGGCTGATAGAGATAGAGGATGACATGGGCCGGGCCATTGCTAAAAATCGGGAGACGGTGCTGACCTGTTCTGCCCTAAAAGCATCTTATCGACAACAACTCAACTCTTTGGCCCGGGTTCAACTGGTGTGGCTCAATGTGCCGAGGCCAGATCTGGAGTGCAGGCTGCGGCGACGGTCGAATCATTATATGAAGCCAGAAATGTTGGATAGTCAATTGGCAGCCTTTGAACCTATCGGCCCCGAAGAGAATGTGATTACCCTGGATGGGCGGTTGCTGCCCGCTAAGATTGTGGATGAGTTACTGAATCAGGCCACTTGGCTATATCCAGATTTAGAAAAAACCTGGTGGCAACGGTTGGCGATATGAAATCCTGGCTGATGCCAGCCTAATCCCTAGGGGTTGTGCCTGCGTAGCTAAAGAGCGGTCCAAAATCAGATTGAGTAGTAGCTGGTGGATCTGGTGTTGGAGTATCAATAGCTTCGGGGGCGATTTCAGGGGGCTTGGGTAATTGCAGTTCCCACCATGGGGGAGTCGGTAACTCAGTCTGCTTCCAGTTTTTGGGTATATGGCCAGACGGAGCGAGGATGGCAATGGGGACCACCATTTCCTGGGGGTTAATGCCTCCGTGATAGCCATACTTTTTGCTTTTGGAATAACGGATGTTTTCAGTCCAGGGGGCAATGATGGACTGGCCTTCTGGGGCAATAACTCGTGCACCAGTCATTTTCAGTTCGTTATCCTTGGGTTTACCCTGATCAACTCGCCAGCGCTCTCCTCCTTTGGCTCCTTTGGGAATGTCTTGGTAAGAATTGTTGTAGTGCAAGACATGACCGTGGTCGCTGGTTAAGACGATCAGTCGGTTGGCACTGTTGGCTGCTTGCAGAATGGTTTGGAGGATCTTGATGCGATCGCAACTCCACACAATGTCCACCTGATCGGCTTTGCTCAATAGATCGTCCACGGCATTAATGACTAGCCCTACTACTTGATGTTTCTTATTAGAGAGGGTTTCATACAGATCATTGGAAATATCTGGGGGATCGTCAGATAGTAAAGAGTCCTTATGAAACAGGACTGGTGGATTGCGTTTGGCGAACTTAACTAGAGCCGGGTGCTGCCTAAATCCCTTTTTCTCCTCGGGTTTTAGGCCTTTGGTGAGCTGACCACATAACAGACTCGCCCTAGAAACACTAGTTTCTGAGGGAATGGCGGCTAATCCAGGTTGCAGCGGAGATGATTGTTCTTTAGGGCAAACTAACTGCCAGGCTTGTTGTTGGGTAATGTGGGACAGAAGCTCATTGCTGACGGCCATGCTCATCCCATCCATAACAATGACTAAGACAGGATGGTTAGTGGCTAAGGGAGCAACGACAGTATCGAGAATATCTTCAACGGGCAAAATGGATTTTCGAGTGGAGCCCACCGCTGTCCAATTTTGGAGCAAATTGGCAAATTCCTGGGCCTGTTTTTCGCGACAGTGGGTGACTGTCTCAAATAGTTTGCCGTAGGCTTTGGCTAGATCCCTGTGGGGGTCTGCGACGGGTAGCATCAGTCTGGCCCAGTCGAGGAAGCTACCGGTTGTGGTGTGATGTGCGATCGCATCTTCAAGAGACTTTGGTGGGGATTTTGCTTTCGTGCTGGTATCGGTCACAAGCCACTGGGCTAACCGCATGGCCATATCCAAACGCTGCAGGCGGCGGTTGGGTTTATTAGCCTGGTGGTGTTGCTGAACGATTCGATAGGTTTCCAGCAGGTTGTCGAGGGTGGCCTGGGTGGGTTGTTGCACGTGGGTAATCAGATGCCGACTCAGGGTAGTGAGTATTTGGTTGAACCCTTGCTCTGAAAAGGGGCTGAGATAGGCAAGTTCTTTGGCCCCGATTTCAGCCAGAATGGTATCGCTACGATGGATCAGAGCATATTGTTGTCGATCGGGCAGTTGTTTTAATGTCTGCTTTGCAGCTTTACTCCAGCTCTGCATCATGGCAGGTTCGGGACTATCACCTGCGAGAAAGCGTTCTTCTAGCTTGCCAATGGCCTTATCTAGATTGGCTTCAGGATGGTACACCACTGCTGCGACCAGCCCCAGGGGTAGGGCATCGGGCTGTTGAGCATGGTCAACACATTTCAAAATTGGTTTAACCGTAGGACCGGCCAGGTTAGTGAGCCAATCGCCGACGGCGGTTTTGATTTCGTCAGACAGGGTTTGGTAGTGTTCGGTATGATCTGCGTCCGTAGACCAGTGGAGGATGGCTACCAGATCTGGGTAGTTGGCTGTGAGCTGGATGCTATGGCCTAGTAACAAGGGCCACACCACTTCTGCATCTAGAAAACCACCCATGGCGGGGGAATATCGGTTAGCGGGCATCCAGTCCATTAATATACCGGGCATCCAGCGATGCTCCATCAGTCGGGGGTCAATATTGGTAGCCCGAAAGAGGGATTTGATAATTTGCCAGGGGTCAATTTTAAATAAGCGCCGTTTGGCCAGACGGATCAGAATGTCCTCCGCTAGGTCGCTTTCGTCTAAGGCGGTAACGATGACGTGAATGGCGGCTTGGGCAATATCAGCCTGTAAGGCCAAGCGAATGGCCAGAGGGGAATCGCACTGGTCAATCAGGTACTCTTGGTCTCCATCAACCTGGTGCCGCTCGCCACTCCAGCGCCCCTGGGCGTGGATACCAATGGTCTGACACGACTCCTTAGATTGACTAAGGACAGCCGCAACCTGGGCCTTGATTTGACTAAATGTAGGGGCGGCTATCACTCGTTTAAAGGGACTCCTTTGCGTTTGTTTCCACAACCCAACTGATGCTCAGGCGAACATTCTCTCCTGTTTTGAGTTCGTTATCCAATTTATTCAACAGTTTTTCTGCTTCTGCAACGCTCAGATTTTCCTGAATGCCGTCACGAACTTTTCTTGGGATAGGTGGATTTGGCTCCTTACCTTTTTGTTTGCCTTTTGGAGAAGTCGGTGGGGCGGGAATGGGGGGGATCGGAGGAGTGGGAGGTATGGGATTCGGAGGCGTAGGAGGTGATGGCTTGGTTAGTAACCTGACAGCTTGACCTTGGGTCTGTTTGAGCTGCAGGCCTAAGGGCATGACATGTTCATCACTTTGTAGTGCTTGGGTCAGGGCTTCTAACGTGGTTTGGGCTTCGGTTTGACGCTCATCGGTCAGGTTGGCGATGCCTTCGAAAATATCCCAGCTAGTGCTGTCCAGGGTACCTGTCAGGGGGGTGGCCTTTTTCAGGCATTGGGCCATGGCGGCTTCGGTGGTGGCTACCTCGGCGTTTGCTAGAGTTTCTATAACGACTGCGGTGGCACTGAGTTGCTCCACCAGGGCCAGGGTAGTGGTGGCGGTTGTCATGCGATCGCATTCCACGCCTAGTTTCAGCATCTTCAGACCGGTCTGGAGTGCTTGCACATAGCCCTGGCAGTTTTCTAAAGCTGCATTGGCTTTAGTTTTGACTTTAGATTCCAATTCGGCAACGGTGCTGGCCTTACGCAGATCAACAATGGAAATACCAAATATTTCCTGGGCACGTTCCCTGGCGACTTTCCACTGGTCTTCGTCAGGTAAAGATTGTGCCTGCAGCTCACAGTCATTAGGTATATTCTTGAGGTCTACAACACTGTCGTCGGCCAGGGTGTTGTAGCGAAAAAAGCTGCAACCCGTCTGCTCCGCATAGGTAAGGATAATAAGATTTTGCAGTTCCTTGGATAGGCCCATGGGTTTGGGCTGGTCGATCCACTCCCGTAGCTGTCTCACCTGGGGAGTGCCTCCGGCAGCGGCAACCTTTTTAGTAAAATGTTGTTTCCAATGTTGTCCTAGGACAAAGTGGGTGGCGTCAGCACCCATATCCCCTAGCATCAGCGGATTTGCAATCTGACGTAGGAGACCCCGGAATTTAGATTCCACTTCTTGGCGACCATCCTTAGTTTGGGCAGTCTTAGATGTGTATTCAAAAACTTTTTTGAGGGTACTAAATTTGCTAGCATCAGTGCCAAAGTCTGGGGCAGCTGGAAACTCATGGACTAGGGCCTGATTGAGCAGATGGACCAGGCCACCAGCCAGATTGGCTGAGGTGGGTGGCTGTAGATCAAATTCTGGCTGTAGGGATATGAACTGTTCTTTGAGTTCTAGGCTAGAGTTGGTATCTAATGCGCCTCGACTGGTGCTAATGCCATAGGCGGCGTCGATATGGCTCAGAACTCGTTGACGCAGTACGCTGCGCTGGTTCTCTAATAGAGATTTTGCAGTCTGACGATCCTGGGGGGGAAGATGCTGGGCATAGCCTGGGAAACGTTCACCAGTAAGAATATGCTCCAACATCAACAGAATTCCTAGCTCTTTGTTGGCTTCTTCTCCAAAAAATGAGGGGATCCAGCAAAGGGTTTTAGCACCGTCAGGATGTTTATCTTTAAATTCCTCACACTTGCGACGGTCGTCATTGGGAGAGAAGGTGGCCTCATCAAATGGATAATCAATCACCAGTTTCCAACGGTTATCCAGATTCTCTAGAGATGCTTCAGACAGTTCTCGGATATTGCCAAAGATAACGACACAGGAGCGCTTGGTATTGCGCCAGGTAAATTCGTAGTACTGTTCGAACTCGTCCTCTCCCTGAATTTCTAACTGGGCATAGACCATATCTCGAATTAACCGGACGCGATTACCCCGATTATCTTCTCGCTCTGCCTGTTTAAGAATGGCGTCGGTGTCTACCCCAGAGAGTTGGATAGAAATGCTGGGGTTCGAGAGTTCATCGCCGATGCGAATTTCGCCAATGCTGGCGGCCCAGTCTCGGCAGCGCGTTAATACTATCCGACTTTCATTCCCTGGAATAGGGGATTTAATGGTGCCGTGGTTCAAACTAGCCAAACGTTCGGCATTTAAGCCCCGTAGGGACTCTACCTCTGGCACCAGAGCCGATAGTAACAGGGTTTTTATCAGGCGATCGTTGTCACGAAAGTTTTTCCGTTTTGGGTCATCCAGCGGCAGTTTTTTAAGCTCTTCCCAACGACCATAGTCTTTTTCTAGCTGGGGCAACAGCTTTTGCTGGTACAGCCGTTTAGCATTGTCAAAATGGATCGCCATTTCGGGGCTAAAGGCTTCGTCGCCATGGGCGACCACATCAAACAAATCGCCCACTGGAATGATGTCACCAATGGTGAGGCTATCGCGATGATCCACCAGCAACTGCATCATCACCTTAAGGGCCGTACGTTCCCGCTGGAGAACGCTCGATACAGCAATCAGGGTTTGCACCAGGGCTGGACTAAAGGGATAGACCTGGCGAAACATTTCCCGGTCCCCAGCGCTGGTGAGCAGGATATTCATCACTGACTCTCGCACCTTGGTAGCTTGCTCAAAGGCGGCATTGAGTTCATCGCGGGCGGCCTTGGTTTTGCACTTGAGCACCCGCTGCTCGGCAATGGCAGGCAGGTTACGGTCTTCCAGGGTAATGCGGTGGAAACGGCCTTCCCAATGCTTGAGGGCATCACCAAAGTTAAGTCGTTCTGCCCCAGGGATAGAATCACCAATCAGCTCGCTGAGGTCCCGCTGGCGGGCGACAAAGCTAATAATAGGAATGGGACGATCCGCTAGCTGCGCTTCTACAAGTTTGGAGAGTTTTTGACCCTCCTGATGAATAAACTTGAGATCCGTTGCCCGACTGGCTAGCCAGAGAATCAGTTCATCTAAAAAGAGAATTAGGGCATCGTAACCAAGGGCATGGGCATGTTTGCTAATAACCGACAGTCCCCGATCAAGGGAAACAAACGCTTCTCCCTGGGCTCCAGCTTGCACATCGTAGGAGCTAAAGAACTTCTTCACTAGCGCACTAATCAACTGGGAGCGTTCTTCTTCTCCGGGACTAGCTGCTATAGCAGCTTCAAACCTGTCAGCATTCCAGCCCTCTGCCAGTTCTCCCCACCCGTCATCACTGCTACTGCCTTCGCTAAGGGTACTAAAGAAAGCGTCGTCCCCTATCGTCTCCCGCAGGGATTGGGCATCGTTGAATAATCCTTCGGCCAGATAAACACCTGGAATAGGGGCATCGGGGTGGTTACGACGAATAAAGTCCACATAGCCGCCCAGGATGCCCGACTCCATATCGTTGGAGCCGATCATGTGATACGGCACCAGCAGGAATTTTTTGCCCGTAATCCAGTCGTTGTGTTTGGTGATGACGGGGGCCAGGGCCTTGATCCCCTTGGCTGCGGGGACGCCTTCTAAAATTAGGTCTAGAACTGCCATAAAGTGGCTTTTACCACTACCAAAGCTACCGTGGAGATAGCTGGCCTTGCTGCTGTTCCCCTGAATGGCGCTTTGAATAAAACTCAGGGCATTGTCAAAACAGTCTTTGAGTTCTGGGGTGACGACATAGTCTCTGACGGTGGCCTCGGCACGGGTGACACCTTCGGTGAGTTTAAGTACATAGTCGCCTTTTTGCAGGCGTTCTGGAATGTCGATCAGGTCTTTAATCAGAGTCATAGGAGTTACTGTAGGTGGTGGGGTGATGGCTGCTGTTAGGTAGTAATGGTTAGAAATTTGGTGAGAAATAAGATTTAGTTATCGGTGGTTTGCTGGTCGAGCATGGTTTGAATGGTGGGCTTAAACGTTGGTAAAACATACTGGGCTGCATTCCAAACAACGGTTAGGTCGATGGTGAAATAACCATGGGCTAATCGGTCTCGCATGCCAACAAGCTGTTTCCATTGAATGTCGGGGTATTGCTCTCGAAGTGGAATAGGCACATTTTTAGCGGCTTCGCCCACAATTTCAACGGCACGGGTAAGGGCCAAAATCGTCTTTTCGTCCTCTTCAAAGTCCTCAAAGGTCATCCCATCCATCAGTCGCTCGGCGGCGGCGATGTAGTCGAGCATGTCTTGGAGGTAGTCGCGGATGTCTCTTGGGGCCATAGGTAAATCACCTCCCTTAGTATATTTTTGCCAATATTAGGTTTAAGGCCACGTTTCATAACCAGATCCACCTTTTTTTCTAGGATTTCGCTAATCTCGTCTTCGATACGGCCATAGGTGAGTAGGTCTAAACGAAAGCTGGGGTCAAAGTCCACCAGGATATCCACATCGCTAAAGACGGTTTGCTCGCCCCGCACGTAGGAACCGAAAATGCCCAGCTCGGTAATGTGATAAGCCTCTTGGAGCATGGGCTTTAGCTCTAGAAGCTGGGTTTTAACCTGTTCTAGTTCTTCTGCAGGGGAAAGGCCAGAAACGGGGTCTTCGATGACGGTAACCTGGATACGGGCTTTGCGGATATTGGGTGGGTCGTTGAGCCAGGTGACCTGGCCGTTATCGTAGATGGCTTCGTAGGTGTGGGACATGATGGGCTAAGGGTGTGGGAGCTAGTCTTGTATTTGCCAGGGTAAGGGATCAATTGGGTGGGGTGGCTATTTCTTGCGTTTTCGTTTGGGTTTCTTTTTTTGGGGTTCCCAGGCGAGGATCTCCTTTGCGGTTAGGCCTAGTTGGTGGGCTTCGTCGTTGATGAAGCCATCATAGTAGTCGCCCATTTTGAGGCCGTCGAAATTGGGGTCGGGGTCGTTGTGCCATTGTTTGACCCAGGGCAGCAGTTCTAGCAGGCAGCCTAGCAGGGGCACGAGTTTGGGGTCTTCGCTGCCGCCAAATTCTTCTTTGACCCGCATGTAATAGGTGGCAATGGCGCTGGTAAGCTGCAGGTGGTCGTAGCCTGCCCAGGCGATGACGGGGAGGCCGTCGGGGCCTTCGCAGTGGGGGAAGCTGACCCAGCGTTCTTTGGGGACGTCGAGTTTGCCGCGTAGGGTCCAGTAGTGGCCTTTGGCGAAGTCTTTGGTGGCGTATTTGGGGGGGACGGGGATGGTGCCGATTTCGGTTTCTTTGAGGCGTTTGGCGGCGGTGATGTCGAGGTGGTTGGGGTCGTCTTTGGGAAGTGTTGTGCGGGCGTCGATGGCGTCTTCTTGGCGTTGGAGTTGCCAGGTATGTTCCCAGTCTTGGCGTTTGCGGAGGCCGGGGGGTTTGTAGCGGAGGCTGGGGAGGAGGGGGACGGTTTGTTTGTCGATGAGGTCGTCGATGAGGGTTTGGATGTTGAAGGCGGGGTCGTTGCGGTAGAGTTCGCCGACTTGGAGGAAGTCGGGGTCTTGGCTGGCGATGTCGGCGAGTTTGGCGGTAGAGATGAGGGTGGGGTCGGTGAGGTTTGGGTTTGTGAGATGGGCGGTGGGGGTGCCGTCATCGTTCATACGGCCATCGAAGTCGAAGTGGCTTTCGATGCGGTTAAGTAGCCAAGTTTCGAGGGCGCGTTGGAGTTGGGAGTCCCAGGGTTCGGTGTGCCAGCGGCGTTTGTATTCGGGTTGTTCAATTAGGCGAATATTTTTATCTGTTTCGATGAGGTGGATGCGGCGCTCGATGAGTTGTTTGTAGTCTTCGGACCAGTCAGCAGGGAGTTCAGTGATGGGGGTTGAGTTATGGCGATCAAACCAGGTGGTATTGAGCTGGCCTACCTCAACTTTGCGAGCCATCACAATCTCAAAGGCTCGCTGACCAAGCTGGAGTGGAATAGAAGACCCTTCATAGGTAAAGTCTTCCTCAATCAATCCATACAGCTTATAGCATTCCCAATCGAGTTCTTCTTGCCATGAAACAGCGAGACTAAAAATATCATTCTGAGCCTTTCTGTTTTTATCTAGAAGGCTATCAATCCTTAAGTCGCCAGATGTTTTAAATTCTTCTAATGCTTTTTCAGGAGTCAAGTTAGATATCTGTGATGCTAGATAGTCTAACTTGCGAGCAAACTCTGTTGGATAATCAGCGGTCAGTGGAAATTGTTTAGATTTTGTGCCTTCATATTCAAAGAAATGCTCCCATCCTTCTGAAGCTAGACCACCGCCAATTCCACCACCACCTTTGTCGTGAAATACTTGTTTCATCCAAAAGCAAGCGGTGGAGCTATTCAGCAATCCCAGCAAAGCCAAATGCTCATCCTCAGTAGCCCCCGTAGGCAGCTTGATCACAGGCGCTGACTGTTTGAAGACCTTGCCACCGAGATCGAGGACGAAGTGGTTGTGGGTGGCGACGAAGGCGAAGGCGATCGAATTGGTGACACGATATTTCTCAGGAATCCAACGATACCACCCCCACCAATCATCACCTTGCTCTTTTCTGGTCTTCCCCCCAAATGAGACAATACTCTCTAAGGATGTGCGGACTTTCCACAAATAGTTAGCCCATGCTTCTTCTACTTCGAAGGGATTTAAGTCAAAGTTTTCGTCATATGGGGAAAGAGCGTATTCAGCACTAAAAATCGAAAAATCTCGAATAGCTTCTCCATATACAAAGTTTTTGATAAACCTCACGGGAATTTTGTAGCGACATAAGCTACTCAGGCTCATCACAAAAGCATCGTCGAGACCAGGAAAGCTTGCAAAACCTATTGATGTAGATATGTCACCCAAATGCTGAGGACTAGATGCTTCAATGATTTCTTTCAATTCAGCTGCGCCACCACCACCAATACTCCAGGGATGCCTATAAAATAAATCCCGTTGCGAATCCATCGCACTAACAAATTCGCTTTCTGACCCTTCTAAATCCACCTGCTTCAAAATCGCAGACCACACCAATCCGCGCGCTGCATCCTCCGGTGTACTCGGCTCACCTCGAATTCCCATTACTGTTCGAATAACACTTGTTGTTGGGGTTCGATTTCGCCCAAACAAAATCACCGTCGGCGTCCCATGGCCCGGAATGTAGGCCCCACTCGTATCGATCACATGGGTCAGATCTATCTTTTGAAAAAACTGCTCGATCAGCTTCTTACCAAACTCTCGCTTCATGAAGCTATTGGCCGTAATCTGCCCCGTAAACCCTCCGGGAACGGCTAACTGAAAGATCCGCTCCAAGAATGGAACTGCGAGCGAATACTTCATATGGCAGGTTTCATACCGCTGCCGATACAGCTTATTCAACGAGCGATCTTTGGGCGTAATATACGGCGGATTCGCCACCACCGCATGGTAATGCCCCGCCCTTAAAATCTCATTCAGCGCCCCGATATCCTCACTCTGAAAATGATGCGCCATCGGTGCCCAATCTCCCAGCACCAACTGACTCCCCTCCCCATGCAATAACGAATCCCCACAAGCCACCTTAAACTTAAACCCCGGCGCATTCTTCAGTTTCTCAATTCCACTGACCCGCATCGCCGCCAACAATAATCGAAACCTGGCAATGGCCACTGCATACGGATTCACATCCACCCCATGCACCGCATCCAACGCCCGCTGTGCTAACGCCCGCACATTTGTCCCCGGCTCCAACCGCTGCCACCGATCCAAAATTCGATCAAACGCCCCCAGCAAAAAATGTCCACTGCCACAGGCCGGATCAATCATCCGAAACCCCCGTAACCCAAACTCCTCAATCGCCGGGTCCAGCGTCCGGTCCAAAATAAACGCTTCCACAAAATTTGGCGTCTGCAACAACGCATACCGCTTCCGCGCCGCCTCCGACAAATCCTGATACAGATCCCCTAAAAACCGCGTATCAAAAGCAATCCCAGGCTTGTCCAAATTCTCATCGGTAAAATCATCCACCAACTCCCCCGTTGCCGCATCAATCTGCTGAAAAAACTGCAGCAACGCCCCCGCCCCATCCCCACTCAACCAGTTTGGCAACGCAAAAATCGGATTCTGGTCCACAAAAATCGGCCCCATCCCCGGCAGCTCGCCCAGCTCCCGAAACACCGCCAGCAAATATTCCCGGTCCGTCTCCGTTGGATGTGCCCGAAAAAACAGCTCATGCTGATCCCGCGCCCGCTGTAAATTCTCCCCAGGTCCCGACAGCTTGGGCGACTCAATCAACCGATTATCTTCCAAAAACCGCACAAACACCGCCCCCAACACCCAAGCCACCGCCACCTGGGTGCCATAGGCTTCCCGCCATTCTCCGTAGCTCTGGGCCGTCCGCTCAGCCTTCTGCGCCTCGGCATATTCCTGCTCTAAGGTCTGTTTTATCTGGGGCAGTTGTTCTGGTAAATCACTCCGTTCGAGCAGGTCCTTTTCTAGTTGGCGTACCAACCCTTGTAATCCCGACAACAGACGACGACGGTCAATCATCAAAAAATCTCCTATCAGGTTTCATTAAGGGCGTTTATTTCCTGTCTTACCGCCTGGATCATGGTGAGATCTGTCCCGGTTTCTCCCAGTTTTAGCCAACCATTGAGTTGTGCCGCACTCACTATCCGAAAAGCAAGGCTATTCTCTACATCGCTATAGCCGTCCGCTGTGAGCGTTTTAACGGTCAAATTACCCTGGGAATATAACCCTATTTCCGGTACCCCTAATGCCTTATAAACAGCAAGTTTACTGGCTGAACTATTGGCAATATCCACATTTTGAATATAAAAACAACTGTCTGGCTCAATGCCCTCAGTCAGATCGGCCCGGTTGAAGGTGGTAGACCCCAAGTTATTAAAGACCAGATCGAGACTATCGGCCAGGGTAAGAATAATCGCCGCCAGTAGCCGGTTGATTACTTCATGTAACTGTCCTGGCGTGCGAATCTCCACTATTTCATTACTGTAGGTAAGGCGGGTGCTCCGGTTTTCACCCAGCTCCTGCAGCAGGGCTAAATAGCCGGACCCGGTAACGTCTTTCAGCCGGAGGGCATTGCTGGGAACGAGTTCAATTTCACTGATGGGGGTGGCGAGGGTTAAAACCATAGATCATTCGAAATCATTGGGGAGGGTATTTACTTGCATGGTTCGTGTGCACGTTTATGGTAGCGATTGACTAATAATCGGGAGGTCCAGTATCACGCCAGGTGGCCCGATGGCGATTGCCAATCCAGTCATCCGTCAGTTTGGCCCGCTGCCCCGGACTCAACAACGGCACCGCCTTACCATCAATAGTGGCCTGCTGACCATTGGGCAGTAGCAGCCACAGCCCCGGTATGCCATCATCCCGACCCACCTTCTCCCGTAGCCGCTCCAGCAGCGTCATCTGGTCATAACGGGCCAACAACCCCGGATAAATCAACAAAATAGTCCTATCCGCCTGGAGCAGTTCCGCCTCCACCAACGGCATGGCCCGCCCCACCAGCAGCATTAGTTTGTTCCAATCGCCACTATGGGGAGTCCCATCGGTTTGTAATACCAATTCCCACTTCACCTTGGCCTTGTCTGCCACCTGCCGCAGTGCCTTCAGAAACAAAGCTTCATAGTCGATTAGCTGCACCGGAAACCGCTGACACAGTTCCTCTTTAGCTTCCTGATAGCGTTTAGGATTGACTAACAGGGCCAGAAATGCGCCGTCTTTGATGCTGCGCTCCAGACGTTCTTCCAGCATGCGGGCATCGGCTTCTTCTGGAGACACCTCTGGGGTGTCCGTTACCAACGTGCCCGTAGGGGTGCGGGCAAAGGTACTGCTGCTCGTGAGGGATTTCAGCTCCCTAGTCTGGTTCACATACGTCTGATTAGCACTATTCCACCCCAGGCTAGGAATAAACTGCTGCAACAGCTTGTCCAACTGGGGCCGTCCCGGTAGCGGCGTTGCTTCGGGGTAACGTCCACTGACCCGGTCCTGGATTTGCTCCACTGTTAGAGACTGGGCACCGTAAAGGGCTCCCTGGGAGAGGCGCAGCGCCCGGTCTGCTTCCATGGCCCTGGGGTATAGCTCCTGCCGGCTAGACAGGGCCGCTTGCCAAGAGGCTGCCGCTGCCAAGGATAGCAATCGCCGTTCTGGAATAGGCATCAGGTCTGCATTGGCGGGGGGCAGTTCGATTTCCTTTAGGGCTTGGATGGCCCGCTCTGGGGACACCAAAGGATCGGCCTGGGCTAGCTTATTGGCCAGTTTGCCTAGATCCTGGCCATAGGTGACCCAGTCGGTATCGATGGCCACTAACACTTGCCGAGTCTCCCCTTGTTGATGCGCCTGCACCAAAAATCGAGGACTGGTCATGGTGCCCTCTACTTCAAAGGCTGCCCGCACCACAGCCAGGGCAAGTTGGGACCTGACCTGGGGATCGGCCATCAGTGACCCCCGCGCAATTAATAAGGCCAGGGCCAGTTCATCGGCGGTCATTACCCCACCCTGGCGTTGCAAAATGCCCAGCACATCATTGCGTAATTGTGTGACTGCTGGGGTTTTTGCCCAGCGCTTTTGTACCTTGCTCACCAGCTGCTCCACCCGCTTCTGGGAGAGCTTCAGGTGACGGGCAATCGCCTGGGACTGGGGCCACACTGCCTCAATGTTAATATCCAGACCCAACAACGCATCCAGTATTTGCTGGGCCGCATCCCCATCTTTGCTGCTGGGCTTAGCAATCTGTTGCACCAACCGATCCACACTTAGATTGCCCGAGGCTTCCGCCGCTTCGGTACTGGGGCCAAGGTCGCTGAGACTGGCGGTACCGTGGTTCTCTCGCAAAAACCGCGCCACGGTGGAAATCTCTCGCCGGGTGTCGTAGCCCACCCCCTTCTGTCGCCATAGCTTATAAGGCGATGCCTTGATCAAGTCCTGAACTGTCAAAATATTGGCCCGATCCAGGGCAATATTGGCCCTGGCCCCCATGCCCAGTTCTAAAATCGGAGTTTCCAGGGCTACCCCTTCTAGCCGCTTTCTCAGAACGGCTTCATCCTCGGCTTCCAGCAAGGCTCCCGGTGCTTCAATGCCCTCAAAGCAATGCCGCCATGCCCGCAGCATCTCTTCGGCATTGTCAAACCGTTCTTCAATACGTCGCTTCAGTGCGGTTTCAAAAAAGTCCGTCAGCCGTTCCCGCAGAGCGGCATCAAATCGTTCTGGCTCCAGAGTAATTTCACAGTCCAAATAAGACGGATCGCTCACCCCGTCTCCCCATAGGGGCACTGTCCCCGTTGCCATTTCATAGAGGGTAATTGCCGCTGCATAGCGCTCCGCATAGGAGTCCCACTGGGGCGGCTGCCGGGTGATCAGTAGCGGCTCTAGATAGCCTGATGTGCCTGCCTTGATATTGTCTCGGGGGGCACGGGAAAGGGAGAAGTCAAACAACATCAGATGTAGCTTATCGCCTCGCCCCACCTGGCCAATGGCAATATTGTCGGGCTTAATGTCGCGATGGTTAATGCCCTGCTCATCGAGGAATTTCACCACATCCAGCAGATCTTCCCCAAACCGTTGCAGCAGGTCAATCTGCAGGGGACCTTCCTTGCGGATGCGCTGCCCCAGGGTTTCAATGCGATAGTTCTCTCGATCCACCAGCACTGGCTGCATCAGCAACCCCAGGCGGTTGCCCACCTCTACGGTGTCTTTTAGGTCCACAATATGGGCATGGCGCAGCTGAGCCAATACTTCCGCTTCGTCCTGGATGCGGTCATTGTGCTCCCCATCATTGGCTACTTTCAGGATGTAGTCCTTGTCGTCTTTTTTCACCAAGAACCCAATGGAGGTACCCCCCTGGCCCAATCGTTTGATCACCTGCAAATTGCCAGGTAAGGTGTCTCCCTGTTTAGCATCCCCAGGGTTCTCCACGTAGTCATTTTCTGGCTGGGTGAGGGCTTCCTCTACTAAATCCAGCTTGGTCAAAAAGTCCGTTACCGATTCGGTGCGGTAATCTACGTTGGGGTTGGTGCTGTTGAGAATTAAGTCCTGCAGGTCTGCGGGTGCACCGTTAATCACTGAGCTGATTTGCAGACCATTGCTATTGCGCAGTTTTTGGCTGAGTTCTAAACCATTGGCAGCGGGCGGCTGACCTGAGAATAGGTAAAATGCGATCGCGCCCAACGAAAAAATATCCAGATGCTCCCCAATAAAATCTGGATCATGCAACGATTCAGGGGCGAGATAGGCGGTATTCTCTGACTCTACCAGTCGGTCCACATGGGCTGTGGCCGTGACCTCATGGCTGGCCCCCTTAGACCCAGACCCGGCCCGGTACCCCAGTTGCCAGTTCGTCACCTTAATGTGGGGGTGCCCAGCGCTATCTTCAGCGATCAATATACTCCTGGGATTTAACCCTCGATGAATTACCCGTTGTTGATGGGCAAACCGCATTGCTTCTGCCAGCTGACGCATCAGGTCCAACTGCACATCAATACCCAGGGGTTCCTGCTGCTGAGCCAAATAATGATCCAATCGCATCGATTTAGGATCATGCTCCAACACCAGTGCCGGTCCTAGCTCATGGTCACTCAAGGTATAGGCCCGCAAAATGCCGGGATGATGCAACGATTCCAGCAGCTGAAATTCTCGCTTCGCTGCTCGGTCGATCATCGCCTTATCATCCGCCGATGCCTCCCGCCGCACTAGATAAAAGCGAATCCGTCGCTGTGTTTTCTCAATCTGGGCATGGGTGGACGACCAGTCCTGGTACCCCGGTCCACTATCGATTACCTCGCTCAAAATATAATCGCTCACTTTTCGCGATCGCTTCGACGGGCGAATGCCCGCCTGGTCCATAGCCTGACCAATTACCTTGGCAATATCGCGGTTGTAAAGATGTCGCGACGAATCTCGCAGACGCTGTAAATTTTGTCGCCTGGTTAGTGCTGCCATGATGCCTGATTTTGCGGATTTATCGTCCCTCAAGCAAATCCCATGGCACGCATCAAACGGTAAACTCAGTTTCAGGTTTTCCGCAGACAGAAATACTAAGGGTTCAATAAAAGGCGATCCATTCTTACCCTTAAATGCCCGTTGCCGCTCTAGTAAAGACTTCAGCTTCTTTGCCTTGAAGTTAGTCAACCGAATTGGATTATCATAAGTCCGCCGTTTTCCATCCGAGCGCTCCAAAAACCAAGTACCCGCATCACCAGAAAGACGTCCAGGCCAACTTTTGATCTCGATCAAGAAAAAACCTTCGGGTGAAAACACCAGCAGGTCCACTTCGTTGATGCTGCCGTCCGACGCGATGAACTCAAAATTAGACCAGGCCCGATACGGTTCATGCCTAGGAAATCGACTCCGAATGAACTCAAGTGCTTCCCGCTCATGATCAAAGTTCGACTCAGTAACCGTAATCCAATTTGACAAAATACTCATGCGCTAAAGGCATCCAGTAGGTTCGTGGCACTTACAAAAAAATCTAATGATGAATCTCATTCTTTAAGTGTAGTCAATCTCATATCAGCCCCTGACTGCTTTTCAATCAAATTTCAACTAATTTTGATGCCTTCCCGCACTTATAGCCTAAAACCTGCCACATGGCCTACGTAGATTTCAACTAAGTGACTTGAGAAGGATGTAACCAACCATGTACCTGAGTGCTTGCTGATGGTGTGAACGATATGCGCCAAGCTATAACTAGCTAGGCCGAATTTATTTAATGGGGCGTTTAATGGCTCAGTATTGGCAGGAAATTATGGCGGTGGCCCAGCGCATTTTACTGGAGCTGTTGCGGCGAAGGCGAAGCCTGATTTTTTGGGCGATTTTTCCAACGCTACTGCTGTTTCTCAATGGATCGATTACGGCGGAACGGGCCCAGCTGGAATTTGCCGATGCCCTGGAGGTGGTGGCACCGCCGACCCTAGTGGGGGCAGCGCTGTTTTTTAGTTGTTTGGGGGGGAGTGTGGCCACGGTGGTGGCGGAACGGGAGCAAAATACGCTGAAGCGGCTATTTCTGTCGCCCTTGCGGGGGGTGTCTTATTTTTTGGGCATTGTCGTCGCCCACAGTGCCATTGGGGTGGGGCAGGCGCTGTTGGTATTTGCGATCGCACTTATCCTCGGAGCCACCTTCCCCGGCTCCTGGCCCCTAGCCGTATTAATTATCTTGCTCAGCATCCTGGCCTATGTCGGTGTGGGCTTTATCCTCGGCACCCAGTTTGCCCGCCGCACGGAAGATGTCAATGCCCTGGTGGCGGCTTTTGGCGTACCGCTGCTGATTCTGGGGGGGGCCTTTATGCCCACCTCCATTTTTCCAGATTCCCTGTTGAACCTAGCCCGATATAATCCCATCTTTCACATGACGGAGGCTCTCACCCTGGTCATGGCCGGTGAACCAGCCGGTGAACACATGGGCTTTCTGGGGGGATTTTCCCTATTGATGGTTGTGACCGGCTGGCTATCCTACCGGCGCATGGTGCGATTAGAACGAACACTCTAAAAACAACGCCTAACAACCCACTGGAACAACACACTTCGACAGGAGAGCTGAACTATGGCGAAACAACCGATGGTGGGATATCACAAAGACGATGAAAACCATTGGGTGGCCGAACTAGCTTGCGGTCATTTTCAGCACGTTCGACATGATCCACCGATGGTGACCCGGCCCTGGGTGCTGACCGAGGAGGGGAGAACATCAATGCTGGGCTATGAATTGAATTGTAAAAAGTGCGATCGCAACGAGCCAAAAGATCAAATCATATAGCTTTTCACCCTCACACCATCGGTGAAAAGCTATAGATAGTAACAGCTACACGTCAAAACAGATCGAATATGCCGTCAAGTTCAAAATCAGGGCTACACCACTTGAAAGACTCGTTCTGCCGTGGTCCAGTGGGCGTATAGGCTTTGGACTACGGCCCGTCTCCGATGAAACACAATAATTTTACCTGAGTGAGTTTCTAGCCAGGTGAGGAGAGCTTGGTGGTCGCTGGGGTCCCAAGCCACATCATTCCACTGCTGCACATATATCGGTGGAGCATTCACCACCAAAGTGTTACCCTCAGGCACAACAAAATCGGTATACTCACCCAGGCTCAACTCCCAGTTTTGCATGAGGGCCGCTGCCGCTGCCCAATCGATATTGGGTAACTCGCCATTGGGATCATGGACACCGATAAAGGCATTATTTGTAGCAAAGTTAGAATACAGGGAGATATGGCTCAGGTAGAACATTAGCTGCGCAGCTTCTACCGTTTCAATGGTACCTTTGGCAATCAGCTCATTGAACTGGGTTCTGTTCTCAGCCCAGTTATTTAAATCTGTTCTTCTTGTAATCAACCATCCATTTTCCAAAAACTTACCGCTTTTTACCCAGCGGTACAAGTTAATAATGTGGGGGTTGTTATCATTAAGGAGGCAATGACTAATCTCAAGGGTAAAGGGAATGTCAGCCATCCCACAGAAAGGCTCAATGTACGGCATCCCGTCTTCAGGCAAAAAATCCTTAACGGCCGTCAACATGGTGTCTAAGGCTTTTTCTGATTGAGTTGTTCGTAATAGGGGTTGCATAGGCTCCTCTGATTTATGCCCTGTTGTATTAATTCATCAATGGTGTGGGCTATTTTCCGGATATGCTCTAAAATCCAGCATTTTTCGTTATACTACCAGCCTTCAGTAGATGACTATCGCTAACCATACCCATGGAAAATAACCTGATGCATCAAATCCTTTACGCATCAGATTAACTCTTGTATTCCAGGGCTTTCAGGTATATCCATGGGCCTGAATAACCTGGCAGACAATCTATAAGATATCCTAACCAATGGCACCAAGACTACACTTCTAGCGTATTACACCATCTATGTTATGGACTGGTTATAAACAATGGGCGTAAAGCTAGGTGGGGCCTCTCAAACACTGTCCGTAGATTGTCTTTCGGGATATTAATTTCGAGATGTTAACAGGATGTCAACAAAGCATTAACTAATATCACGGTTCAAGGATTATCCCAAGCTCAACTCGTCCAAGAATGACAAGGGATAACTCATGTTCGAGGCAAAGCCCAGAATGTTGCGATCGCAATGGCCATAAACCACCTCCCCATTTACCACCACATAGGTGGCCCCCCGCTGGGTAATGTGGCTCACATCCGGCACATAGGTTTGCCAATTGCCCAATACCTCCGCCATATTCCGCAACCGCAGGGTGGCCAACTCAAAGGGACGCTGGAATCCTTTCCCCCCAGCCCGCTTGAAAAACTCTCCTTTGATCGGTGGCAAGGGCGTTGCCTGTACCACCTCATCATCCTCAATTAGCTGGGGCGCATTGCGATCCCCCAGGTAACCGCGAAAAACCTCCGACAGTGTACCTGGACTGCCAATTCCTGCACACATCAGCAACAGGTTTAACCAAGCATTTTGGCGACGGTTAAATCCGGGGATCGATAGGGTTAGACCTGGATAGAGACTCAACTCTTGATGTAGTAAACCCTCTGAGTCTAGTAAAAGTGAATCTTCAGGGAACCCCGTATAGGCACAAAAGGCTTTGCCCGAGTTGCGATCGCCAATTCCCACCGCCCTAACCGTCAGCCCCTTAGCCACCAGCTCATCCGCCCCCCGCCGCAGCCACCAGGCATACTCCAAACTGTCAAAGTCCCCTAGCTGCGGCCAAACCAGCAATAATTGCCGAGGTGCAGTGGTGAGCAACGGGGTGTCGGCACCATCGCTCACCCGCTGTCGCCGCACCTGTCCCAGGACATCATAAATAGCTGTCCTGTGCATGTCTTCTAGCAAGGCCTTTCCCCCTATTGTGAACTTCGCTAGTTTAGGACGAACAGCAACCCCCTAAAGCCAGGCTAGGGTCACCTGACCAATTTTCCCCTGCTCCTCTGGGGTCAATGTCCACCCTAAAGCCCCAGCATTTTGTTGCGCTTGGCTAGCAGTCTTTGCCCCTGGAATCGGCACCACATTACCCTGCCCAATTAACCAGTTAAGGGCCACTTGAGCCGGAGTCTTGCCATGACGCTGCCCCATCTCCCTAAGCACCGTAATCACAGGCTCAATTTTACGCAGATTATCGGAGCTAAAGCGGGGGTCAATCCGCCGCGCTCCCGTGGGAGGTTGACCGGCATCCACTGTATACTTACCCGTCACCAACCCCTGAGCTAGGGGACTATAGGCCAAGATCGTGATCCCTAAATCCTGAGCCGCCGTCAGTACTCCATTGGACTCAATCTTGCGATGGAGCAGGGAATACTGCACCTGGTTAACCGCCAACGGAATGCCGCGCTCAGCTAGGTAACCATGGGCCTTATGCATCTGGCTAGCCGAATAGTTACTGACCCCAATGGACTGAATCCGTCCCTGATTGACTTCATCCGCCAGGGCATTCATCAACACTTTTTGACCCATCAAAAAATCAAAGGGCCAATGCACCTGGTACAGGGCCACCGTCGGCAATTGCAAGCGCTTTAAACTCGCCGTCAGAGCATCTGCCACGGACTGGGCATTAAACCGCCAGGGCAGGGGAAAATACTTGGTGGCGACGGTCACTGGCCGATCTGTCCCCTGGATAAACTGCCCCAGCAACTGCTCCGACTTTCCCAGGCCATATATTTCCGCCGTATCAAAGAAGGTAATACCCGCCCCTAGGGATGCCTCAAACGCCTGCTGAACATCCCCTGCACCATAGTCTTGACCATATTGCCAAAACAGAGAATCGCCCCAGGACCAAGTCCCCACCCCTAGGGCAGAAATCTCAGGACCATTGGGGGTGAGGGTTACCGTTTGACGATCTAGCGACGGGGACGGTGCTTGGGATGATTCTGTCATATTCTCCATCGCTATAGTTTTGTGCCCATAGTTCACACCATAGGTGATCGCTGAAAACGATAGATCGCAACAGCTATGTGAGGCATCTGCACTTTCCACCTACAAAAACAAAGGATGCGTCGTTAACACATCCTTTGTTAGTTAAATTTAAGGCCTTGCGGATCCCTTGGCATGATTTTATCTGCAAGATGTCGCTAAAGAGCATTGCTGACAGACTAGCTCATGCTCTATAACGGCAACGGCAAAT
Source organism: Leptothoe sp. PORK10 BA2 (assembly GCF_034932105.1). NCBI lineage: Bacteria > Bacillati > Cyanobacteriota > Cyanophyceae > Nodosilineales > Cymatolegaceae > Leptothoe > Leptothoe sp. PORK10 BA2. The sequence goes on from NZ_JAYGIG010000118.1 coordinate 73,390, forward strand.
TTAACGGTTCAGACGTTCAATGCAACCTCTTTCCCCTAGCTAGCTAGATACTCCTGCATATCTGACTGACGCTTGCGTAGACGAGTCAGCGCTTCACGCTCAATCTGACGTACACGCTCACGGCTGATGCTTAGCATTTCACCAATTTTGGCCAAGGTCATATGTTTACCGTCCTCTAGACCAAATCGTAGGTTAAGCACTCGCTGCTGCTGCGGTGTCAGCTCCGCCATTAAGCGGTCCAGATCCTTACGGAGCAATGATTGAGTGGCATAGTCCTCGGGCGATTCACCGGGGTCTTCCAATAGGTCCCCCAGGTTTGTGTCTTGGTTATCACCAATGCGCAAGTCTAAGGACAGGGGGGTGCGAGCTTTCTCCAGGTAATCCCTCACCTGTTTGGTGGTCAACTCCACCTCTTCTGCCAACTCAGCAACGGTTGCAGCCCGACCAAGTTTCTGCGAAAGCTGACGCTGAGCTTTCTTAATTTTGTTCAGTTTCTCAGTAATGTGAATGGGCAGACGAATGGTGCGACTTTTCTCCGCAATGGCCCGGGTAATCGCTTGGCGAATCCACCAGTAGGCGTAGGTGGAAAAGCGATATCCCTTCAACGGGTCAAACTTTTCCACACCACGCTGCATACCGATAGTCCCCTCTTGAATCAGGTCCAGCAGGTCTACATTGCGCTTAATGTATTTCTTGGCCACGGATACAACTAGTCGCAGATTGGCTTCCACCATGCGTCGCTTCGCTAGCTCACCTGCGTCTATGGCCTGGTTTAGTTCGTCTACCGAAAGCTCTGCCGCCGCTGCCCATTCAACGGCGCTAGGTTCGCGGTCTAAACTTTCTCGCAACTGGGTACGATAAGCCTGCAAGGCAACGAATCTTTGAACCTGCTTTCCATAAACCACTTCCTGTTCATGGGTGAGAAGAGGGACTCGTCCAATTTCTTTGAGGTAAGTGCGAACCAAATCGCTGGACGTCTGAGAAGCTTTCATAAGTGTGACAGGGCGCAAAACTACAGGTAAAAAAAGAACTCCCCTTCAAATCAGAAAGGAGGAAGGCTCTACTGGTGAACGTAGGGCGTACAAAATATGTAATAGAAAAAGCAATCCAATAAATCCTTAGTCAATCTGTCGACGTTACTAGTAGGATGTTTCCCTTTCCGCATAAGCAGGAAGATACACAAGGAAAAACTGATACGTATCGATACAGATAGATGGAAACATGAGCTCCTAACCTTCAGATAGGCACAGAACCAAATAGATTGCTAAATAAAGTAGTGATGCTGCGTATGTTAACCCAGGTTATCATATTTTTAAGTAATGTAACTTTTATTAGAAATATTTTTTCATTTTTCCACGTAATTATTAGTTGGCGGATCGACGCGCCCCTAAGGATTAGCACTTAGGGTAATTGATTCGTATAGGCTTAGCTGCATCAAGGGTGACAAAATTGGCCCTAACTGCGTAACTCTTTTTTAAGAAATCCGTCCCCGTTAGGGTGGGATAGATTAATTTTCTGGACGTTGATAGTTGTCAATTTGAGCCAGATTGTGCTGAATAGTTTACTTGGCTGGTATTTTGGTCCAGGTTGCGCCCTATCCTAACAGCAAACTATCGTCGCCTAGGGCGTTATCAGAAAAGCGATGGAGCAAATCGTGGATAGTGAGGCTGTCCTTTTCTGAGCCTAGAACATCAAAAACGATCCGGCCTTCATGGAGCATAAGTAAACGATGCCCTACCGCTAGGGCCTGACGCATGCTATGGGTGACCATGAGCGTCGTTAAGCGATGTTCTGCTACTAACTGCTCCGTCAGTTGCATGATGTAGTGGGCTGTTTTGGGGTCTAGGGCTGCCGTATGCTCATCGAGCAATAGGATTTTAGCTGGGGACAGGGTGGCCATGACTAGGCTCAGGGCCTGGCGCTGTCCGCCGGATAGGAGACCGATGCGATCGCAAAGCCGATCCTCCAACCCCAGGTTCAAGCTAGCCAATCGCTCCCGAAACTGATGCCGCAGTCGAGGGTTCAGGGCGGTTCTGAGGCCCCGCTGCTGCCCACGACGAAAGGCCAAAGCCATATTTTCTTCGATGGTCAGGTCAGCACAGGACCCGGCTAGGGGATGCTGGAATACCCGCGACACGGCAGCGGCCCGCCGAGCTGTCGACCAGGTGGTCACATCCTCAGCTCCAACGGTTACTCGGCCCCGGTCAGCCAAAATGTCGCCACTAATAATATTGAGCAGCGTAGATTTGCCCGCCCCGTTACTGCCAATGACCGCAATGAAGTCCCCAGTGGCAATCTCCAGATCCATCCCCCGCAAGGCAGATTTTGCCAGGGGGGTGCCGGGGTTAAAGGTGACATGGATATCGGATAGAACAATCATCGCTTGAGTTTTGCCAACAGTTTCGTCTGGGGTAGCACCAGGGCCAACACCACTATCACCGCCGTCACCAAGTTTAGATCCTGGGCTCGCAAACCGAGGAAATCGGCATTCAGCGCTAGGGCAATCACTAACCGATAGATTAAACAGCCTAAAATCACCGCCAGGGTGGCCCAGGGTACGGTACGGCTAGGGAAAATTGCCTCGCCTAAAATCACCGTGGCCAATCCCACCACCACGGTGCCCACCCCTAGGGCCACATCGGCAAAGCCATTTACCTGGGCAAACAGCGCCCCCGATAGGGCCGCAAATCCATTACTGAGGGCCATGCCCAGTAGGATCAGTCGGTTGGTATAGATCCCTTGGGCATTGGCCATGGTGGGATTCATGCCCGTCGCCCGCATGGCCAGCCCCAAATCTGAGGTTAAAAAGTAGTCCAGGGCCAGTTTTGTTAGCCCTAGCCCCACGGCCAAAATCACCCAGATGGGTACCACAGTCTCTAGATCGTCAAACAGGGTGGGCTGGTTGAGCAAGGGTACATTGGGCCGCCCCATGATCCGCAAGTTAATGGAGTACAGCGCGATCATGGTGAGAATGCTGGCCAGTAAATTGAGAATATTAAACTGCACACTGAGGATGGCGGTACAGAGACCGGCTAAAGATCCTGCCACCATGGCCACCGCCGTCGCTATCCAAGGATTGATCCCTTGGGTGATCAGGGTGGCGACCACCGCAGCCCCTAAGGGAAAGCTGCCATCGACGGTCAGATCAGGAAACTTCAGCACCCGAAAGGAGAGGTACACCCCCAGGCTAAGAAAGCCATAGAGTAAGCCTGTTTCAATGGCTCCGAGAAAGGCAACTAGGGACATACAAATGGAAAGAACTAGAGGCAGGGCAACGTGTTAGCCAGATGCTCAGGTTACTTTACACGGGGTGTAATCAAAAGTGACAGCAAAATAGATGAACTATTCTAGCCGGATTGAATCTGCAAGACGCTAATATCGCTGCATTTTGCCATAGGCACATTTGGCTATCTTGGGTGGCTGTGGCTAGTAGGCGAGGGGTGGGATGCGCGACGGCTGGAGACAGCCGCAAGTCACCTGCCTCACCTTTCCAGGAAACCCGCGCATTAACCAAGGGGGCGGATTTCTTAGCTTTGCCGCACCTTTACCTTGGGCAGGTAGCAGAGAAACCAGGCCCGTCTCGGTCCAAACAACAACTTCGCCACTGGAGGAAGCAACCGCCCAGGCATACCCTTTAGGAGACCAGTCCAAAGCTGTTATTCAGAATTTTGGGTGCGGTAGATTTTCACCAGGGCATTTAAGACCCCAATGCCACTTCATTTACATTACGGCTCAACTGTCGCGGCAGCACCCGATTCTTCAGGGCAATGCAATCGGCCAGGTAGTTGGCATCGCGGGCAATGCCGGAAAACCTGCCGGAGCCCCAGGTGTATAACCAAGGCAAGCCTAGGAAATATAGTCCTTGAGCTGGGGTAACTCCCCGTTCATGGCCAGGATAACCCTTGCCATCAAATACAGGAATCTCTATCCAGCTAAAGTCGGTATGGTAACCCGTGGACCAAATCACCGTCGAAATATTAGCCGTTTCTAAATCTAAGGACAGCAGACTGGTTTCCGGCTGCCAAACCGTCTGATAGGGAGAGTCTATGGGGGCATCTAGCTGATTTTTTTCAATGAAGGCATCAATGGTGGCTTTGATGCTTTCCGCCACCGCATCGGCCTGGTCCAAATTGTGCTTGAGATCGTCTTTAAATTCCAGCTGTTCTCCCTGGATATGCTTGAGCTTGCCGTAGAGCCTCATCCCCTCTAGGGCAAAACGCCGTAGGTCAATCTCTCGACCACCGTCACGCCCGGTGACGTAGTGGTTGGCTTTGGCTCGAACGGATTCTTTCTGAGGATGGTCATCAATGGACATGTCGTAGTAGCCCATCTGGTCGAGCCAGTCCACCACATCTTTGCCGCGATAGGTGCGGGGTGCACGGGGGGCACCGCCCACGCATAGGTGGACCTGTTTCCCTGCCAGATGTAAATCCTCGGCGATTTGGCAGCCCGACTGGCCTGTGCCGACCACTAATACGCCGCCCTCCGGCAATGATTCTGGGTTCTTATATTCCGATGAGTGCAGCTGAGTGATGCTGGCGGGCAGCCGTTCCGCCATCCGAGGAATTCTGGCAGTGTGATATCCGCCGGTGGCCACCACCACCTGGTCCGCCACATAGTGGCCGATGGAGGTATCTATTTCAAACACGTTTTCAGGCTTTCTCACCTTGGAAACCGTTACCCCTTCTTTAATAAGAGGTTTGAAGGTGCTGGCATAGTCTTCGATGTACCGCACAATGTCATCTCGTTGCATAAATCCATTGGGGTCATTGCCGGGATACGGATAGCCCGGCAACATACATTGCCAGTTGGGGGTTACCAGACAAAATGAATCCCATCGCTTCGAACGCCAGGAATGGGCAATCTTATTTTGCTCGAAAATAATGTGATCGATGCCCCGTTGCTTCAGGCAGTAGCTAATGGATAGACCGGCCTGGCCTCCACCAATGATGGCAACGGGAAAATGGGAATTTGTGAGGACCTGCATAGCGGGGACAACGAATTACAAGTGGGTATAGTTCAACCATAGAAATCATCCCCAAGACAACCTGTAGCGGTGGCTACCAAAGACCTTAATCTCGGCTTATGGACAGGCGAAAAATTGGTGTAGCCGTTTAAAAAAACGGAGAGGCTTGGTCCACAGTCTAGGAAACCTGCACTTTTTAACAGGTCACTGTGCTTTTGTCTTATCTTTCACCAACTTTAAATCGTTTTGGCTGTCTCATTTGTCAGACTTTGTCACTTTGTAACAACAGATACGAGAACCAGGTCTCAGACCTTTTAAGCTGCTGACAAATTCACATGACAAATTCACATTGGGAGTGACCCGAATGCCTGAAGTAACCGCCCCAGCCCATAAGACGGGTGATTTCTTGGTTGATTACGAAGAGAAAGTATTTCCAGATGTGCAAGCGGAACCGGGGGAGAAAGCCCTGGTGACGTTCCACACGGTTGCCTTTGAAGGTTCTATCGGTTTAGTCAATTTGTTGCAGGCCACTCGCCTAATTCGTAAAGGCTTTGAGACTTCGGTGTTGTTGTATGGCCCCGGCGTTACCCTGGGTGTACAGCGAGGGTTTCCTAAGTTAGGGGATGAGGCATTTCCGGGTCATTTAGCCATGAACAATCAGTTGGTTAAGCTCATGGCAGAGGGCGGTAAGGTTTATGCCTGCAGATTTGCTCTCCAGGCGCTCTATGGTCATGGTGAGCCTTCATTGATTCCTGGTATTACGCCGATTAATCCCTTGGATGTGTTGGATATTGTGCTTATTCACCGTAAGGAAGGGGCATTTATTCTGGATACTTGGACGATGTAGTTTTTTTCTTGAACTGTACCGAGCCCTCCTTTCTAAGGGGCTCGGGGGCTCTTTTAAACTTCTTCTAAACCATGGACTACTCTCGCACTGTGCGAGCGGCCGCTGTGCAGATTTCGCCTGTGCTCCATAGCTGCTCAGGCACGATGGAAAAAGTGTTGAAGACGATTGAGGATGCGGCCAAAGAGGGTGCTGAGTTAATTGTCTTTCCAGAAACCTTTGTACCCTACTATCCCTATTTCTCCTTTGTGCTGCCGCCTGTGCTCATGGGCAAAGAGCATATGAAGCTCTATGAGGAAGCGGTGGAGGTGCCGGGGCCGGTGACGGAGGCGGTGAGTCAGACGGCGAGAACCTACCAAATGGTGGTGGTGCTGGGGGTGAATGAGCGGGATAAGGGTTCTCTTTATAACACCCAGCTGATTTTTGATGCTGATGGCAGTTGTTTGTTGAAGCGCCGGAAGATTACCCCTACCTACCATGAGCGCATGGTGTGGGGCCAGGGGGATGGTTCTGGGTTAAAGGTGTGTGATACGGCGGTGGGCCGGGTGGGAGCCCTGGCCTGTTGGGAACATTACAATCCTTTGGCGCGGTATAGCCTGATGGCAAACCACGAACAGATCCACTGTGCTCAGTTTCCGGGCTCCATGGTGGGAGAGATTTTTGCGGACCAAACGGAGGTGACGTTACGGCACCATGCGCTGGAGTCGGGGTGTTTTGTGGTGAGTTCTACCGGTTGGCTGACGGCGGAGCAGGTGAGTGAAATTGCCCCCAGTGAAGGTTTGGAGAAGGTTTTGCGAGGTGGCTGTTACACCACCATTATTAGTCCGGAGGGGGTGCCCCTGTGTGAGCCGATTCGGGAGGGGGAGGGGATTGCGATCGCAACCCTAGATTTCTCCTTAATCACTAAACGCAAACGCATGATGGACTCCGTCGGCCACTATTCCCGCCCCGATCTGTTGCAGCTGACTGTTAACCAATCGGCTTATTCTGTTGTCTCTCCTGAACTGGCGGCTCCGATCGAATCCAGGTGGCCGACGGGGGCATCCATCGAATTGCCGGTGTCGGAACCATTGTCGGAATAGGTGGTAGGCTGTGCCCACCCTCCGGTTGTTTGACGTTCCTCCGTTTCTCCTTCTCCCGTTTTCTGTTTTCTCTCTTCCGCTTTCCTACTCTTTTTACTACCCCGACCATGAACCCACAGCAGGTAATCACCGACCTTCAGACCCAAGGCCTTAACCTGGTCACCGACACCGTTGGTGCCTCGGGTCGCAAGGGGGGAGCGGGTCCATCGGATCATAAAGCTGTCACCATTGGTGAAACCACGTTCATGGTGCCGGTGTACACCGATGGGGCGGCAGAGTCTCCCTATAGCGTGGGATCCGAGGCGGGGCAGGCTGTACTCACCAAAAATAACCAGGTGATCACCCAGCTGGACTTTCCGGAACGGCCCCAGTTTTATGATCTCACCACCGCTGAGGGTATTCCCTACTGGAAAATTGCCCTACTCCACAGCCGTAATGTTTTGGCCACCACCGTCCTTCAAACCTGTATTCGTTACGAAAACCGTAAAACCGCCTGTCAATTTTGCGCCATTGGCCAGTCCCTAGAGGCCGATCGCACCATTGCCGAAAAAACACCCCAACAGCTGGCAGAGGTAGCCGAAGCCGCTGTGAGACTGGACGGGGTAGAAAACATGATCATGACCACCGGCACTCCGAATACTACCGACCGGGGAGCCGCCTACCTGACGGACTGTGCCCAGGCGATTCGGGCGCGGGTGGATCTGCCCATTCAGGCTCAGTGTGAGCCCCCCAATGACTTTGTCTGGTTTGAGCGTATGCGGGCAGCCGGAGTTGATAGTTTGGGCATGCACCTGGAAGCGGCTGATCCTGCTGTGCGGGCCAAGATTATGCCGGGTAAGGCGAGGGTACCCCTTTCCTATTATTTCAAAGCCTTTGAAGCCGCGACCACAGTTTTCGGTCGGGGGCAGGTGAGTACTTATTTATTGGCCGGGCTGGGGGATAGTAAAGAGACATTACTAGAAGTGAGTGAGCGACTGATTAACATCGGTGTATATCCTTTTGTGGTGCCGTTTGTACCCATTGGGGGAACGCCTTTGGCTCACCATCAACCCCCCAGTAGTGAGTTTATGGTGGATTTATACCAGGGTATTGGTCAGATGCTGAAGCAGGCAAATTTGTTGTCTAGCCAGATGAAGGCAGGCTGTGCTAAGTGTGGAGCCTGTTCGGCTTTGTCTTTGTTTGAGAGTTGAGAGAGAAAAGTGTCACCCAGTTGGGCATTTTAATCCCCTCCTGTGAGGGTTCTCCTGGGAGGAGTACCTACGGCGGGGTGGTTCGATCTTTAGCGCTAGCGGATGACCCACCCCGTTGCCCCTCCCAGGAGGGGATTTGGTGATCGGTTGTGGTGTTAAGTGTGGCATTTAAGTCTTAAGAGTATGAAAAAACTTACCTGTAGTTTTCAATTTGCCCGATCTCAGGGGGTGTCCTGGGCGGGGTGGGTATCGACCTTTAGGGCCAGCGGGTAACCCACCCCGTTGCCCCTCCCAGGAGGGGATTTGGTGATCGATTGTGGTGTTAAGTGTGGCATTTAAGTCTTAAGAGTATGAAAAAACGTACCTATAGTTTCCAACTGGCTCTATCAACATCGGATATTACCGATTACTTTGATCTACGGCAACAGATCTTTTGCGAGGAACAAGGTCTCTTCCAAAATCACGATCGCGACTCCATTGACCCTACCTCTTACCCCATCGTCGCTATTGCCCACACACCCGATCACCCTGACCAAATTGTCGGCGTTGTTCGCATCTATGAACAGCAGCCTCGCCTTTGGTACGGCGGTCGCCTAGGGGTGCATCCCGACTTTCGCCGGGTGGGCCGTATTGGTAAAGGTCTGATCCAAAAAGCAGTGACAACGGCCAATACCTGGGGTTGCGATCGCTTCCTCGCCACCGTCCAACTCCAAAATGTCCGCTTCTTCACCCGTCTCCACTGGCAAAGCCTAGAAGAAATAGAAGTCCTAGGCCATCCCCACCACCTGATGGAAGCCGATCTGGAACATTATCCTGCTACCGATCAGCCCCGTCCGTCGTTGCCCCTTGAACAAGTAGCTTAAACAATATCAAGAACCAATTTTACAAGTTGGATCCCACGCTCTAAATTTCCTGCAAAAACCAGGCCAGAACCTATATACTCGCCCCCGCCGTAACCCTAGCTTTGCTCCCCAGCATGAGGGTTGTAGGGCGGCTAACTATCCAAGCTACTTTCCTATCCTCCCTTCATCCCAGAATTCACTAGAAAATCAGAGAATGCAATGCCATCTAACCAATGCCTACCAACGATCACACCAGCCTTTCTGAGCTAATCATCACCCTCCAAACCTCTCTTAGCATCCTTCACAAACAAGACATCCAAACCGCCGCCACCATCCTCGGCCAATACGTCCACACCCCCACCAACACCCCTATCCACCTCGGCGACGACTGTGCCGCCATCCCCGACGGTGAAGGCTACCTCCTCCTTGCTGCCGAAGGTCTCTGGCCCCAGCTGGTCACCCAAGATCCCTGGTTCGCCGGATGGTGCGCCATCATGGTCAACATCTCCGACATCGCCGCCATGGGCGGCACACCCATCGCCGTAGTCGATGCCCTCTGGAGTAAGTCCGTTGCTGCCAGCACACCCCTCTGGCAAGGGATGCAAGCTGCTGCCCAGGCTTACAATGTGCCTATCGTCGGAGGCCATACCAATTGCCATAGTCCCTACGATGGTCTGGCTGTCGCCATTCTGGGTCGGGCCCAGCGGCTGATTACTAGCTTTGATGCTCAACCCGGTGATGATTTGGTGATGGTGGTGAATATGGCCGGTAGTTACTACGGTGACTATCCCTTTTGGAATGCGGCGACAACGGCTGAACCGGCTGTTTTGCAACAGCAGCTCGGTCTGCTACCTAAGCTGGCTGAGGGGGGGCTATGTCATGCGGGTAAGGACATTAGTATGGGGGGGCTGGCGGGTACGCTGCTGATGTTGACCGAGGCTTCGGGCTGTGGGGCTACGTTGAATTTGGATTGGGTACCTCGTCCGGCGGATGTTGCTTGGGATAAGTGGCTGACGAGTTTTCCTAGCTTTGGTTTTTTGTTGACTGTGCCGTCGGAAAAGTTGGCTCAGGTGCAGGCGTTGTTTAGGCCCTATGGGTTGACTTGTGAGGCAATTGGTCAGGTAACGGCGGGGTCCCAGGTGATTTTTCAGCAGGGTGGAGAACAGGAATTGTTTTGGGATTTGAGTTGTCCGTTGACAGGATTTGGGAAGGGATGATCCTGGAGCTCATCTCCGACATATATGCATTAGCCCCGGAGAGGCGTTACCCTCCCCCGATCCCCAATCCTCTCATCCAACTCCCCATCTCCCCTTCAGAGAGATCACGATGAGCCTGTTCCGAATAATCTTCTGCTGTCACTCCTGTCTCCTGTCTTCTGACTTCACTTTCCACAGTGCCGCCCGAGCCAATAGACCAAAAGGAAATCGTAGGGTGTGTCACAAAACCATCACCATAGGCGCGAAATTCACCTTAATGGGTGACCCCACCTCTAACCCATCCCTAGGGTGCCAATCAGAGCATGGATACTGTTGCGAGTGACCGGCAGGCTATCCACCACCATGGCCGCTGACAACAACATCATGTAGAAGATGGAATACTTGAAAACGCCTCGGGCTAGGTCGCGATCGCAAGGGCATTGCTTCAAATCATAGGCCTTACGCAGAAACAGACCGCCCAAAATCAGCGCCAGTAGACCATATAACCAACCACAGGCTTCCGTGGGGCACACCATCAACAACGTCACCGGCACCAACAACAGGGTATAAAGCCAAATCTGATTCGCCGTTTCTTCATTACCCACCACCACCGGCAACATTGGCACATTTACCTTGGCATAATCCTCCTTAATCAGCATGGCCAAGGCCCAAAAGTGGGGTGGGGTCCACACAAATACAATGGCAAAGAAAATCCAAGCAGCCCAACCCACATGGCCAGTGACAGCGGCCCAACCCACCATGGGGGGAATGGCCCCGGCCGCCCCACCGATGACAATATTCTGAGGTGAGGACCGCTTTAGCCAGTGGGTATACACACCAATATAAACAACAAGCCCGGCCATAGCCAAACCAGCGGCAAGCAAGTTGGCAAACCAGGTCAGCACAGTAAAGGACAAAATCGCCAAGATGGCAGCAAAAATCAACGCATCGCGCACCTGGATTCGCCCCGAAGGTAGGGGACGATCCCGCGTGCGTTCCATGTCGTAGTCAATGTCCCGGTCGTACACACAGTTAATCACCTGGGCTGAAGCGGCGGCTAACCAACCACCCGCCATGGTCATCAACACCAACAACAAATCTGGATGGCCCTGGGCCGCAACCCACATGCTGGCCGCTGTTTCAATCAACAACAGCGGAATGATGCGAGGTTTGGTCAGCTGGTAGTAACTGCGACAGACTTGGGCAAAGTTCTCATGGTGAACCCTAGGGGCAAGATTAGAAGGTTGCATAGGAAATAGGAGAAATAGCTAATAAATGGGATGAAGGGGAAAAGTGATGCAGAAAAAACGATGAAGGGAAAATCTTAGGTTTGAGTTGGCTTAAGAGTCGTTGGAGCCAGATAGACCTTTTAGGCCATTACTTTTAAGAGGTGTGTACACCATAGCTCGATCCGGGGGATTGAGGAGAATTGTCAAAATCGTAAATGTTGAGGATTCCCCATGCCCCCTGATCAAGGATGGAATACCAAAGCTATTGGCTATTTATTAACAGCTCCTGACCGAAGGCATATTAGGCATAATCTAAATGTTGACTGAAATCTTAAGGTTCTCTTCAGGTAGGGAGGAATCTCGGAGGGACAAGACGGTGAAACAAACTAAAGTACCCAGTAAAGCAGCGCCAACGGCCTGATGGCAGACGGTGAGGGGCTCCACTTGGAGATGCAGCCGGAAGGTGGCCAACCCCAGAACGAGCTGTAGGCTTAGTAAGCCAAAGGCGATGTTGGCTTGGGTCCTGAATACCTCATCCAAAGCCGGTGTGCGCCATACCAATACCGTCAATAGGAGTACCGACAGACTAGCGGGAATGATCCCCAGCAGGTGGGCATTGACAACATTACACAACTCCGCCAGCCCAAAACATTGGTGGGCGGCCCAGCGGGATCCCACCAATCCCCCCAGCAGGCTTTGGCCATACACCAGTACGACGGCGGCACCACTAATCCAGGACAATTTTCCGGCAGTGCCTGTGGGCCGGTAGGGCCATAGGCCCATGCCCATGGCCAACAGGGTGCAAAACACCAGGAGGGCCGTACCCAAATGGGCGGTAACAATGTCAAACCGCAACAGCTGGGTCACAGTAAGTCCTCCTAGCACCCCCTGGAAAACAACCAGGAAAAGAACTAATCCAGCTGCCCAGGGCACCCACCTGGCCAGGGACTGCCGCCAGCGTAGAGCCAGGGCCACCAAACCAATGGCCATCAGACCAATCAATGAGGCATCCAGCCGGTGAAACCATTCTAGGAATACCTGGAGATTCATCTGTTGACTGGGTACCAGCTGACCATAGCATAGGGGCCAGTCCGGACAGGCTAACCCTGCATTCATCACCCGGGTGGCACTGCCAATGGCCATCAGAATCAGGGTGGCCACGGCCATTTTCCATACCCAGCGCCGTAAATAGGTCACCGGATCAAATCCGGCGGTCCTACTTGCCTGAAATGTGGATAACGAAGAATGAACCATAAACCTAAAAACTCTCTTAAGAAGCTGAAATTGATCGACAGAGAGAAAGCTCTCCCTTACAGGGTAGGGAATTTTTCTGGTTTAGATGAAATACATTTAGGTTTTCTTTTCGTTTGCCAAATTCCACTCATCATTCTGGGGCCCACAGCATGATCATTAGATAGAGCCCAGATAGCGCCTAAAGAAAATAGACAAAACCTGAAGAAAATCCTTAAATCCCTCAAATGAACTTTACAGACACTGTCATTTCTCAAGAGATAGCGCTACCTTGAGATGGGATAAAAAGCATTGCTGAATTCCTTTTAGGCCCATTGCCTAAACCCATTGACATCACTCTTCATCCCATTTGTAGTAGACCAGAAGTAAGTCGAACAGCGTTACGTTCAGTTACAGTTTGATGAATTGATTACAGATTACCGTTCTGAATCGAATGATTCGCTAGGGATACCCTATCTGGGGTAGCTGCAACAGTTGGGACATTTCACATTTCTTGTATATTTTTCTTGTATCTGTAGAATAAAAAACGATTTTTAATTTGTTTCTATCCAGTCAATTCTTAAACAATTCTGTTTTACATAGCAGACCACCCCACAGGAGAATGTTCGAATCGTGAACGGTATTCCTACGTCTATTATCACCATGCTGATCGGCATTGCCGTTACCCTAATCAGTCTTTGGTATGGCCAAAACCACGGTCTGATGCCCGTGGCCGCATCCACCGAGGCCGGTGAAGTCGATCAATTGTTTAATTTGATGATGACCATCGGTACGGGGCTGTTTCTGATTGTTCAGGGCACCTTGGTGATTGCCGTCATTCGGTTTCGTCGCAAAGCAGGGGATGAAACCGATGGTCCCCACATTGAGGGTAATATTCCACTGGAGATTGTTTGGACGGCGATCCCAGCCATTATTGTGTTGGGTCTCTCGGTGTATAGCTTCGAAATTTATACCGAGATGGGCGGTCTCAATTTGATGGAGCACCATTCTGCCAAGCCAGTGCAAGTGGCCTATGCTTCCTCGGGCGATGAAACCTCTAGCTATCCTATGTTGGCGGCATCTGGCTTAGGGGAGCCCCCCGATGAGGTAGCCCAGGATGCGGATGTCACCATTGATGTATTGGCCATGCAGTATGCCTTTGTCATGACCTATCCCGAGACGGGCATTGTGGACGGCGCGGTCCATGTGCCTGTGGGTAAGCTGGTGAAGCTGAATCTTAATGCTCAGGATGTGATTCATGCCTTTTGGCTACCTGAGTTTCGCATCAAGCAGGATATGATCCCCGGTCAGCAGACGTCCCTGGTGCTGCGGGCAACCCGTGAGGGCACCTATCCTGTGGTCTGTGCTGAGCTGTGTGGTCCTTACCATGGTGGCATGCGGGCTGAGCTGATTGTTCATTCCCTGGAAGGGTATGACGAGTGGCAACAACAGCGTCTGGCGGCAGCGCCGATGGACCTTTCCACTGCCATTGCGGCGGCGAGTTATAAGCCGGATGAAACCGATGCTGAGTATCTAGCTCATTTTGAACAGCCGATGCATTTAGGTATGGCAGCCGAGCATTTGGAGCACTTACAGCCTAGCCATGTACATCACAGCCAGATGGATGTGGCTTTGGTGCCATAACCAGGCTGGTCTTTCAACAATCTGGTTATTTCTTTTCAGGCGGTGGGCCATGCCCATCCTTCTCCTTTTCCCCTTTCCCCTTCTACAACTCCCATGGCACAAGCTGAGGCTATCAAAAAAACTGACCCCTCACCGTCTTCCCAACCAACCTTGGGTAATGAGCGGAAGTGGACCCACTTCTTTACCTTTAGTACGGACCACAAGGTGATTGGGATCCAGTACATGGTCACCGGTTTTATGTTCTACCTGATTGGTGGGGCACTGGCGACGGCGATGCGGACGGAACTGGCCACCCCCGCCCCCGACTTTATGACTCCTGAAACCTATAACGGTGTGCTCACACTTCACGGCACCATTATGTTGTTTTTGTGGATTGTGCCAGCGGGGGCCGGTTTGGCGAACTATTTGATCCCGCTGATGATTGGGGCGAAGGATATGGCCTTTCCTCGGTTAAATGCGATCGCATTTTGGCTGATCCCCCCCTCCGGCCTGATGCTGGTGGCCAGCTTCTTTTTTGAGCCCCCCCAAGCCGGTTGGACCTCCTATCCTCCCCTGAGCATCTCCACTGGAATGTTGGGCCAAGGTATCTGGATTCTGAGCATCCTGGTGGGTGGAACCGCATCCATTTTGGGTGCCCTCAACTTTATAGTCACCATCATGAAAATGCGGGTGCCCAGCATGCCCCTGCTCAAAATGCCCCTATTTTGCTGGGCCATGATTGCCACCTCCCTGCTGATTTTGATCAGCACGCCTGTTTTGGCGGGGGCCCTGATCCTTCTGATGTTTGACCTGGTAGCCGGTACCGCCTTCTTTAACCCCACGGGCGGTGGGGATCCCGTGGTCTACCAACATATGTTTTGGTTCTACTCCCACCCGGCGGTCTACATATTTGTACTGCCACTGTTTGGGGCCATTTCCGACGTGTTGCCGGTCCATGCCCGTAAGCCTATCTTTGGCTATCGCGCCATTGCCTACTCCAGTTTGGTGATTAGCTTCCTGGGGCTGATCGTCTGGGCCCACCATATGTTCACCAGTGGCACCCCCCCCTGGTTGCGCATGTTCTTCATGATTACCACCATGGCCATTGCCGTACCCACCGGCATTAAGGTATTCGGTTGGACTGCCACCCTATGGCGCGGCAAAATTGCCTACACCAGCGCCATGTTGTTTGGCATTGGCTTTATCGCCATCTTTGTCATCGGCGGCATCAGCGGTGTGATGCTAGCGGCGGTGCCCTTTGACATTCACGTGCACGATACCTACTTTGTGGTGGCCCACTTTCACTATGTTCTGTTTGGCGCCTCCATCTTTGGTATTTACATGGCCCTTTACCACTGGTTTCCCAAAATGACCGGGCGCATGCTCAACGAATTTTGGGGCCGGGTCCACTTTGTTTTGACCTTTGTAGGCATGAACCTCACCTTTATGCCTATGCACCAGTTGGGTCTGCAGGGTATGAACCGCCGGGTAGCCCTGTACGATCCTCAGTTTACGGACCTAAATGTGGTAGCCACCATTGGTGCCTATTTGATGGCAGTGTCCACCATTCCCTTTATCATCAATGCGATCTGGAGCTGGCACTGGGGCGAAAAAGCACCCACCAACCCATGGCGTGCCCTCACCCTGGAATGGCAAACCCTATCACCCCCGGCCCATGAGAACTTTGAAGGGGTGCCGGTGTTGAAGACGGGTCCCTATGACTATGGGTTGGGCTACATCCCGGTCAAGGATGATCCTGCAATTTACGAAGAAGCCATTGCAGCCGCAGCTGCCCATAGCCACTAGTCGATCACCCTTCCCCTCCCAGGAGAGGCCCTCCCCTCCTGGGAGGGGATTAACTTAGAAAGACCACAGTGAGATAATTTTTTCTGTTTCCCTTTCCCCTTCTCCCTTAACCTTTTCCCCATGCAAAGCTCCGCCCTGAACGAATCCGAAACCATTGCCGTTTCCCATGAGGAACATGGCCATGAGGAACATCCCGATC
Organism: Leptothoe sp. PORK10 BA2; assembly: GCF_034932105.1. Classification (NCBI taxonomy): domain Bacteria; kingdom Bacillati; phylum Cyanobacteriota; class Cyanophyceae; order Nodosilineales; family Cymatolegaceae; genus Leptothoe; species Leptothoe sp. PORK10 BA2. The sequence continues at coordinate 89,597 of NZ_JAYGIG010000118.1, forward strand.
TGCGCATGCTAGGCGTGCTCGTCTTCCTCTGCGCCGAGAGTATGATCTTTCTCGGTCTATTCATTGCCTATCTCAGTTTTCGGCTGATGGCCCCAGCATGGCCACCGGAAGGGACAGAAGGTTTGGAACTGCTGCTGCCGGGGATCAACACCATCATCCTGATTTCCAGTAGCTTTGTGGTTCACAATGCGGACACAGCCATTAAGCAAAATGATGTTGGCAAAATGCGCATGTGGTTTGCCATCACGATTGCCATGGGGGCGATCTTTCTTGGAGGGCAACTCTATGAGTACACCCACCTGCCCTTTGGCCTTACCACCAACATTTTTTCCAGTACGTTCTATGTGCTGACTGGTTTCCACGGTCTGCATGTACTGTTTGGATTGCTGCTAATGCTGGCGGTGCTATTTCGCTCCCGCAAGGCCACCCACTATTCCGAAGTCAATCACTTCGGAATTGAGGCCACTGAACTGTACTGGCACTTTGTCGATGTGATTTGGATTATCCTGTTTGCCTTGCTATATCTGTGGCGGTAGGGACCGGTAGCGAAAGGGACCGACAAATCTTCCTGGAAGTCGCCTTTGGTCATCACTCCAATGGGTGCTTCGTGGGCCTGCTACGGAAGTAAAACTGTCTTTAGCTAATGTGCCCAGAGGACTGTAGGCTCAATTACTGACGAGCCTACAGTCCTCTGGGCCTGTAGATATATTTATTTTTTAGATCTATGACGAGATCAGGTGTAGTTAAAAAATAGGATTAAAAATAGTCTTCTGAAAAATATTTTTTAATAGGTTGCCTACATACTAAAGGTTCGCTGCTCAGTACATTTAGTGTTTTGCACTAGAGAAAAAATACCGATGTGGTGCTCGTGGTTTTGAACATACTACCCATAGTAGATGTCAGAATTTAGAACTTCTATATGTGGAAAATGAGCGAACCGTCCAATATAGGCTGGGAAGCTTAGATGTTTTTAAATCTCTTAAAATATTTCGTAAAAGAATCTGGGGAGTCAATTTTCCAAAGGTACTCTAGCTTTCTTCGAAAAAGCTGTAGCTGAAATCTATTCTGACTCAGAAAGTTATAGAACTCAGTCGGTCGGTTAGTGGAACCACAATATCCCAGACACAATGGCTCCGATGCTTCAGATAGTTTCCCCTGGGAGTGAGTCTCATCGCTGACGACATGGAGCATTTCTCGCTCAATGTGTCTGAGGTCAGTGGAGGAAAACATCATTGGATAATTAGTGACTAGGGTAAATTTAGGATTAAATATAGGTTTCATGGTTGCTTCCTGGCTATAGGCTTAACAGCCCTAGTGTTGCAGTCATCCTAGACGGAAGTAATCCGGAAAAGTTCATATTTGTTCAGATGATAGGATCGGTTTATTTAGAATTTAAGTACTTGCTTATTTAGATGTATTTCTGTGGATAAGTCACCATAATTCCCTATCTTTTGCCGTAAGCGTCACAGGGGATGCCCAGGCATAAGCGAGAGTGGGGACTGAGCAGATCTAGTGTTAGCCTCGACCAAAGGTAATAGGGACGGCGCAGGTAAGCCTGCCCGCGCAGCCCGAACCGCTTCGGTCAAGAACTCTAAAACCGGACGTCCCTGGGCCTTTAAGGAA
>NZ_JAYGIG010000119.1:0-84569 GCF_034932105.1 Leptothoe sp. PORK10 BA2
ACGACGACGCTATGGGCTGCGATTCAATTTGATAGCGGCACTCTACAATTATGAACTCAACCTTGCCGAAGACTGGCAGCAAAATACAGCAATTTAGCACATAATCATTTTTGCAAGAGGTCTATTCAAGCGGGTTATACCCTGATAAATTTATTTGCCATCAAAAAAATGGCAATCAAATCGAAGTAGAAGAGCAGGGGACTGGCAAACGGCACCAGGTTCTGACGTTCTGTACCAATGATGTGTTGGGTATGGCCCAAGACAAGGAGGTAACCCAGGCAGCCATCGACTCTATCCGTCGTTATGGCACCTCCAATAGCTCCTGTTCAGTGCTCAGCGGTCGGATTGATTTGCATCGGCAGCTCGAAGAAGAAATTTCTGCTTTTAAGCACTTGCCCCATACCCAACTGTTCCTCAATGCCTGGATGGCATTGCAGGCTCTCATGGATGGCTTTTGTCATCTGGCGGTGCCGGTACAGGGCTTTCAGCATACCCGTGAGACCATCATCTTCAGTGATGTGCTCAACCACGGTTGCATCATTGCAGCGGTGGTTAACGCCGACAATCGGTCGGGCAAAATGTTTGGCCACAGCCCCAAGGTGCGGGTAAAGGCCTATCGTCACTGCGACATGGATGACCTGGAGCGCAAGATGCGGCGCTATGTGCGTCCTGACGATCGGGTGATTGTCATTTCTGATGCGGTCTTCTCCATGGACGGCGACGTGGTGCCCCTACCCCGTATGCTCGACATTATGGAAGCCTATCCCGGCAGCGTTGTGGTTATGGACGAAGCCCATGCCAGCGGAGCCATTGGCGGCAAAGGGGAGGGTATTTATGACCACTTTGGCATTAGTCCCCAGTCCGTGATTGAGCGGGGCATTGTGCCCATCATCATGACTACATTTTCCAAGTTTGCTGGTTCTGCCGGTGCGGCCATCAGCGCCCCTAACCGTGAGCTGATTGACTTGTTAGATGTATCACCCACATCCATTGGGACCATCTCCCTGCCACCGCCGGTGACCGCTGCGGCCCTAGAAAGCATTCGCTTAGTGCGCCGGGAACCGGAACGGGTGGCTAAACTGCAGGCAAATACGCGGTACTTGCGGTCTAAGCTAGTGGCTGCTGGGTTTGACGCTATTGGTGAAACAAACGTCATTCCTGTGCTGCTACCGCCCGACCTAGAGCCCAAATCCTTTGCCCGGGCGCTGATGGAGGAGCATAGTATCTGGGTTTCGGCCATTTGGTTTATTGCTAAGCCTCGTCTACGGATTACGGCCAATGCCCTCCATACCCATGCGGAAATGGATCAACTGGTGGAGTCCATGGTGGCTGTGCGCCAAAAGATCGGCGGTGCCGTTGCGCAGTATGCCTAGCCGGTAGAGGGGATGAGTAGTGAATTATAGTGAGCTGTATAAGGGAAAAAGACTGGCTTTTTAGTAGCTAAATGGTCTAACTTCGAACACAGCTCACTATTTACTACTCACCCCCTATGAGTACTTTTTCCATTAGACCAGTCACCACCCCTGACGATCAGGCTGCATTTATTGCTGTTCCGGCCCATGTCTATCGCACTGACCCCCACTGGGTTGCGCCGATTGAGTCGAGTACGGTTAAACAGTTTTCCCAGGAAAATACATTTTTCCAATACGGCAAACTACAACAGTTTTTGGCTTGTCAGGGTGATCAGCCGGTGGGTCGGGTGGTGGCAGCGGTGAATGATCGGCTGATTGAGCGGGAAGGTATCCCCATTGGGCTAATCGGTTTTTTTGAATGCATCAATAATATTGAAATCGGTCAGGCACTGCTGGAGGAGGCGACTCGCTGGCTACAGCAGCAAGGCATGACCCATGCTCGGGGACCGATTGATCTGTCTACCCACAACAACTGCTGTTTCTTGGTCGATGGGTTTGACTCGGATCCGATGTTAATGATGCCCTATAACCCCCAGTATTATCTGGACATCATGGCGGCCCATGGCTGGCACAAAGCAAAAGATGCCTATGCCTACGATTTACCGTTAGATCATCCCTTGCCCGACACCTTTGAGCGAGGCTACAAGATTGCCCAGAAAGCGGGCATTACGTTTCGCTCCATTCAGACTAAAGGCGACGCCTTTGAACAGGATTGCCGCCACATCTACGAGCTTTTTACCACGGCTTTTGCCCACAACTGGAGCTCCAGCGCCCGCACCGAAGCGGAGTTTATGGTAGAAGCACGGGAGCTACAAACGCTAGTGGATACCGACATCTTCGTGATTGCAGAAGATCCGAAAAAAGAGTCTGACAACAAGATGGTGGGATTTTTTATGGCGTTGCCCGACTACAATATTGCCCTCAAACAGGTGAAGGGTAAACTCAATATCTTTGGCATTCTGAAGTTTCTTTGGTATCGCCGTAGGATAGACCAGGCTAGGGTACTGGCCATTTGTACCCTGCCGGAATATAGCCGAAAAATGGTCGCCCTAGCGGTGGTTTATTTAGGTATGAAGGGGGGCACCGACAAAACGCCTCCCTATAAGCGGGCTGAGTTGTCCTGGGTGTATGAGGACAATATGCGATCGCGCAATATCATCGAAAGCACCGGAGCCACTATCTACAAAACCTACCGCATTTACGAAAAAGCCCTAGTCTAAGGTCGGTTTCAACCGCTAAGCATTGACTTGGGCCACAGGGCTAAAGGACTTGATAGAAACCAACTTATCTTGGTCAGAGTCCCACAGAATAAACTGAGAACAGTCCAAAATGTCTCCAAGACCAATGGTTTTTATCTTGGAAAGCAGGTGACTATTGGCCTGGTGACATGCTTTGAGATGGTAGTTCGGGATTCTTTCCGACAGGTGATGAATATTGTGATAGCTGATATCAGCGGTGAACCATTTGAATATCGCTGGCATATCTAAGTAGCTACTACCTTCAACTGCCCCCGCCAAATAGTCCCAACCCTCAGATTTATGGGCATAGGCACCATCAAAGTTGTGCTGCACAAAGAACACATTAATGAAAATAGCAGCGGAAAACGTCAGCACGATGGAATACACGCTGAGGAAAAAGCCCGCCCCCAGCCAATGGCACAGAAAAATCCATCCCCCGACTACAAAAATATTGTTGAGCAAAATATCCCAAAATTCTGCTGAAGTAGACCAATATTGCGATTTGTGGGCAGGCAGAATAAGCGATAGTTCCTGCTTTGCATTGGTTTTAACTGAGGAAAACAGAGCCCGGACAAACTCATAGATGCCCAGGATGAAAATTAGCCTTGGTTTAAAAGCCAGGTAGAAAAAGCCCCCTGGAATTACCATCAGGGGATGCCTGAGGACGCCATACATGGTTTGGTCCGATGGGGTGAGCTGGGAGTATTCTTGCACCGATAGGAAATCCCCAATGCCGCGATATTGCTCCCAGTCACCATTGGTTTTGTGATGATAGGCATGGTCCCTAGACCACCAGTATTGGGGCATGGCGTTGACCAGACCCAGGATAAAACCCACCACGCGGTTGACTTTCTTGGACCTAAAGAGTGAGTAATGCCCACAGTCGTGCATTAGCGAAAAGCAACGAAGGGAAAAGAGCACTAGCAAAACGATGATCGGCGGTAGCAGCCAAAGCGATACCTGGGAAGCTTTCACCGCCAAAAACCAGAGAAAAATGTAGGGAACCAGGGTATTTAAGACTTGGTAAGTGGCTCGTAAGTCATTGCTCTTCATGTAGGGAGTGAGCACAAAGTCAGACTTATTAATTGGTTTATTCATTCACTGGAGCCGCTTAATGTATCTACATATCTTAGATTGGTTTTTCTTGGAAAACGATCTCTGTTCATAAAATCCGTTGATTCCGAGGCTGGTTGCTACGGAGCCTGGATCCATGGGTGGTTAATCCAGGCTAAGGTCAGCATTTTATTGCACCCTTGATTTCGACTACGATACAGCCTGGGGTCTAGGTCTATCACCATCAATAAACGTATGAAAACATTGGTTACGGGGGCAAACGGCTTTACAGGATCCCACTTGGTGAGGCGATTGGTGGACCAAGGTCATTCTGTGGTCGGACTCGTGCGTCGCACCAGTGATCTATCGCGGTTGGTGGATACTGACGTGCAGTTGGTCTATGGCGACATTACCGATGGGGATGTGCTGAACCAGGCCATGGCCGAGGTGGATGTGGTGTTTCACATTGCGGCCTGTGTGGATTTGGGCATCGTAGACGCGGCTCGCATGGAACGGGTCAATGTGGAGGGAACGCGCACGGTACTGACGGCGGTAAGGTCTCAGCCGATGCCTCCCAAGGTGGTCTATTGCAGTACTATTGGCATCTATGGGGATACGGCGGGCCAGGTGATTGATGAAACCTACCAGCGCACCCAGGAGGGGTTTTCCTCGGCCTATGACGAGACAAAGTTTAAGGCCCAGCAGCTGGTGAATCAGCATGTGGCCGATGGCTTGTCGGCGGTGAGTGTGATGCCCGGTGGGATTTTTGGGGCGGACGACCCCCACTTTGGGCCGGTGATTAAGCTATTTCTGAAGGGGCGTTTGCCGATTTGGCCGGGGTGCGATCGCATCACCGGCATCGTCCACGTAGATGACCTAGTCCAAGCCATGGTGCTGGCTGCCGAGAAAGCCCCCTCCGGCGAACATTTCATCATCTCCGCCGGGGAGCTATCCATCGGTGAAATGTTTCAAATCTTGGGTCAGGCTGCTGGTATTAAAGCCCCTGTCGATGCACCGAAGCCATTAGTGCGGGCTATTGGCGGTCTGCTGGACCCCGTCGGCAAAGCATTTTCCTGGAATGCGCCGCTGAATAATGAACTGGTTCACTATATCTATGATCGATGTGTCCGCATCAGTGGCGAAAAAGCAATGCGCGAGCTGGGGTGGCAGCCCCGTTCGGTGCCAGAAATTCTGACGGGTATTGCCAAAGAGCTAAAGTCAGTCTAGGTTTTCGCAACTAGATGGGTAAATACAAACGCGAAGACCGTGAGGGTCTAAGCCTGTTTCGTTCAATTAGTGTAATGCCATGCTGCCACACAAAAGTCTCTACCCGTCCCACACCCGTCCCACAAAGTAGCGGTGATAAGTAGGGACTTTAAGAGTTTAATAGCAGCATTTCTATTAAACTCTTCGCGTTCTAAAATAAGTCCTTATCTGTTACGGCACCTTGACTACTCGAAGAAACTAACGTCGCATACTTCGCCAGCACACCCCGTTTATACCGAGGTTCCGGTGCAGTCCAATGCTCTCGTCGCTTAGCCAGTTCCTCTTCAGAGACATTTAGCTGCAATAACAACTGATCTGCATCCATTGTGATGGAGTCACCTTCTTCCACAAGCGCAATGGTGCCACCTACATAGGCTTCAGGCGCCACATGGCCAACCACCATGCCGTAGGTACCCCCAGAGAAACGCCCGTCGGTAATCAAACCAACCGAATCTCCCAGGCCAGCACCGATAATGGCAGACGTGGGAGCCAACATTTCTCGCATACCAGGACCACCCTTGGGACCCTCGTAACGAATTACCAGAATGTCTCCGGCTTGAATTTTGCCCGCCAAAATGGCGTCTAGACAGGCTTCTTCAGATTCAAAGACTCGCGCTGGACCGGTGATATTGCGCTTTTTGATGCCGGTGAGTTTGGCAACGGAGCCTTCGATGGCTAGGTTGCCCTTGAGAATACCTAGGTGCCCCTGGGCATAAATGGGCTGGTCAAAGGGACGGATGACATCTTGGTCAGGGCTGGGCTGATCGGGTACTTCTGCCAAGGTCTCTGCAATAGTCTGACCGGAAACGGTCAGAGCATCCCCATGGAGCAATCCCTGGTTTAATAACATTTTCATCACTAGGGGAATGCCGCCTGCTTTGTGCAGGTCAGTGGCCACATAGCGACCGGAGGGTTTGAGGTCGCAGAAGACGGGCACACGATGGCGGATAGCCTCAAAGTCATCGATGGAGAGTTCGACGCCAATGGTGTGGGCAATGGCTAATAGGTGGAGCACCGAGTTGGTGGAGCCGCCCACGGCCATGATCACGGAAATGGCATTTTCAAACGCTTTGCGGGTGAGGATCTGGCTGGGTAAAATCTGGTTGCGAATGGCGTCTACCAACACAAAGGCAGATTTCTCGGCACTGTCGGCTTTTTCCGCATCTTCTGCTGCCATAGTAGAAGAGTAGGGCAGGCTTAGGCCCATGGCTTCTATGGCCGATGACATGGTGTTGGCGGTGAACATACCACCGCAAGATCCAGCACCGGGACAGGCATTTTTTTCCACAGCGGTGAGGCGTGCTTGATCGATTTTGCCCGCACTGTACTGACCGACGGCTTCGAAGGCGCTGACGACGGTGAGGTCTTCGCCATCTAGATGGCCGGGTTTGATGGTGCCGCCGTAGACGAAGACGGCGGGGATATTCATGCGTGCGATCGCAATCACCGCCCCCGGCATATTCTTATCGCAGCCGCCGATCGCCAGCACCCCATCCATACTCTGGCCCATGCAAGCCGTCTCAATGGAGTCCGCAATCACATCTCGGGATACCAGGGAGTACTTCATCCCCTCCGTTCCCATGGAAATGCCATCACTGATGGTAATGGTGCCAAACATTTGAGGCATGGCCCCCGCATCCCGTAGGGCGGCCTCACCCCGTAGGGCCAGGGTATTAATCCCCATGTTGCAAGGCGTAATCGTGCTATAGCCGTTGGCCAGACCCACAATGGGCTTATTAAAATCCTCATCCCCAAAGCCCACGGCCCTTAGCATGGCCCGGTTGGGAGAACGCTGTACTCCCTGGGTAACGACGCGGCTTTTACGATTGTCGGCCATGATACATTCCTTCGAGATCCCTACAGACCTCAATTGTTGCAGATAGAGATGGAGATAGATTATGCCACAGCGGTCGAATAATGTTTTTTATTGTTCGTTGGGCTCCAGTAAATAGGTCAACATGGTTCCTTTGCCCTTGATGACTATCGGCCCCCGGGGATGAAACCCATAGCGATCACCACAGTTTTTCAATCGCTCATAGGTAGCCTCACTAATCTGAATCCCATTGGGTACCCCATGGGACTCCATCCGGCTAGCCGTATTCACCGTGTCACCCCACAGATCATAGGCAAATTTTTTCAGCCCAATCACCCCCGCCACCACAGGCCCAGTGTGAATCCCAATGCGTAGCGCAATGTTCTGGCCCGTCTGGGCATTAAATTCAGCTAGGGTTGCCTGCATCTCCACGGCCATGGCTGCCACCGCCCCCACATGATTCTCCTGGGGTTGGGGTAACCCGGCCACCACCATATAGGCATCCCCAATGGTTTTGATTTTCTCTAAGCCGTGGCGCTCAGCTAACTGATCAAACCGGGAAAATACTTGGTTCAAAAAATTGACCACATTTTTCGCTGATCGGGTTTCCGTCATTTGGGTGAAATTGACAATATCTGCAAACAGTACCGTCACCTCCGCAAAACTTTCCGCAATAATGTCGGAGCTTTGCTTGAGTTGCTCCGCAATGGGACCGGGCAGAATATTCAGCAACAGTCGTTCAGACTTTTCCTGGGCCTCCAACAACTGTCGATTTGTGGTGAAGTTTTCCCGCGACAGTTTTTCATAGAAGTAAACCGAGCAGTTACAGATACAGCAAATCCAAAATATATTAAGTAACAAGCTGGCCGCATGCAATCCAGGAGTGACCACCTGTAATCCCAGCAGTGGATTTACCACAAGATAATAAACCAGCACCCCCAGCTGAGAGATCAGGTGCAGCGGCCAGCCTACGGGAATCAGCGTCGCCTGGGTAATAAAGGAAAGCGCCCAGCTAAACAGATCGGGCTCGGCAATGGGGGTGTTACTGGCCAGTCCCACATAGGTTTCATGGAACCGATGCAACAGGCTAATGGACCACGATGCCAGCAAAAAGACGGCAATAATGTGACGGGGCTGATAGACGTTGTGGCGGATGAGTCTGAGACAGACTAACAGCAGGGCAATCCGCACCAGGTTAGTGAGAATCCAGAGTAAATCAAACGGATTGCGGCCGGTCGTCAGGTACTGGAGGGTATCTAGCGGTAAAAAGGTAACAAGGTACAGCAGACCAAATAAAATGCCCAACCGCATTCGCCGCTGCATAAACTGATGACGCCACTGGTCATAGGTTTTAAATTCATGGATGGGCGCTAGTTTAGAAAAACCAAACATGGTCAAGGGCGGGGAAAGGATCGGGGTCTGGAACAGTTGGATGGACCTGGTTTAATGGTCAGGCACGGTAATTGTGGCACATGGCTTTAACCCCAAGTCTGATCACCCTGAAAAATAAAGGCCAAAATAAACGCCCTCCAGGCAATCCCTGGAGGGCGTTTAACCGTTGTGCATTTTAGAGGATGGCTAGAATCTAGGCAGCCACTTGCACCTTGCCGGTGGCGTTCATCGCTTTCAGCATGTGATAGGTGATGAGCAGCTGGGTCAGGGCTAGGGGATAACTCTGTAGAGTTTCCCCCGTGGTGCCGACAATTTTGCCGACTTCCTGGTTGCCCTCTAGGCTACAGAACTGGCCCAGGTAGGGAACGTCACTACAAAGGATGCGCTCAAGCTGCTGGACCTGGTCGGGGGTGGCGTGACCATCAATGGCTAAAACGTCTACGGGTTTACCCATATCGCGTTCTAGGCCTAGACGAATTGCTTTACCCAGATCGGTATCTAAGATATCCGTAAAGTCAGGGTGGGGAATGGTGGGACGTAGCACCAGGTTGACGTTAAGGAGCAGATCGTTAGAGGCGTCTTCGGGCGTGGTCGGTGGATAGAAGGTGATCACGACATCAGCCCACTTTCTTTGAGGACGGATGAATGCTTCGGAGTCGGGCTCACGGGCCGCTAGAGCTGCTAATACGTCAGCTTCAGTGTAGCCACGCTTGCGGGTATCACGCTTGATTTTCCACTTGGTACGTAGGTCTTCAGGTGGTGCGAGGTAAACCTTCACGTCATAGGCATCGCGGGCCACCTTACTGGAGTAGCCCAGCAGGCCTTCCACGATGACAAATTTCTTGGGCTGGATGTATTCAGGGGCATCAAAACCACCGGTTGTGTGGTTGTAGATGGGCTTAAGAATGGGTTGTCCCTGACGCAGCAGACCCAAATGCTGCTCAATAATGTCAACGTAGTTGCAATCGGGATGCAGGGCGGAAATTCCCATTTCCTTGCGCTGTTGACGATCGTAGCGGTGATAGTCATCGGTGCAGATGGTCGTTACATCATGCTCACCGAGTACCTGGGCGATCCCGCGGGTTAGGGTGGTTTTACCTGCGGCACTGTCTCCAACAATGCCAAGGATGATCGGACGGTCTGCCATGGACATATCTCCTGCTTCTTTAGATTTTCTGCAACTCAATCATTAGTTTCATCTTAGGCACCAACGGCGCTAGGCTCAAGAATCTGTGTCAGAGAATACGTCTAGGCGAACTAATGTCTGCCTGAGTAAAAATACTCATAGTCCCTAGACGCAAAGCGTTACGCTTTTCTCGGCAAAGGAAAAAAAAGTCGAGAAAATTTAGGTTTCATGACTTAAGAATTTTGTCTAGATTTTGCCTGGGTACGCTCAGGGTGTTCTAAGTTCAGAGCATTTTGGTTTAATTGTGCTTAAAAAGCTGTGCCCAAGGTTGCTAGCGCCTGGTCAATGAGTTTGCAATTTGTCGGTTACCCACATCACCCGCAGACGATTGCGACCGCGTTTAGTGGCCAGGGCCAGGGCCTCTTCGGCTTTGTCCATCAATAGTTTTTCGCTTTCTGTGGGGTGATCCTTGTCAGTGACGGCTCCACCAATGTGGACATCGAGGGTGGTTTGAGTGCCGTCTTTCAGGGATAGGGGGGCCTCTGTCAGGAAGGTTTTTAGGGTTTCGGCATACTGGGTAATGGCTTTGACATCTAGGCCTGTAAGGCTACAGGTGAATGTGCCTTGGTTGTCGCTAAAGAGCCAAGCGTCTACGGTCAAGTTTTGCTGTAATACATGGGAAATGGCTGACCATAGGGCCTGATCTTTTCTGAGATCCCCCCCGAGATCACTGGCATTGGGTTGCCGTCGATGGGGTTTGATGATCAGTAATCCGACGGATTGAAATTCTGGGTTGAGGGGCTGCATTTTCATCTGCTGGAGCAGGGCCCTCGTGGTGCGGGGAACCACGGCATCATTGACTAGGCCTGTGGTGTGGTCTAGCAGATCCAGAGACCGCAGTAGGTTTTGGTGGCTGTGGCGCAGGGTGCTGGCTTGGCGAGCCTGACTGTTGACTTCTTGCTGCTTGGCTAGGAGCTGAGTCTCTAGGCTGCTAGCTTGGCGTTTGGTGCGGGAGATCCGCCATTCCCGTTTGAGAAATGTGGGGATGGTGACCAGTAGGCCAAAGACCACCCCGAGGCCGGAGGTGAGCAACAGCACGGTGGCCAGATGCTGCCGCTCTAGCTGCCAGAGAAAGAAGTTGATGGTGATCAGCTGATCGTTTTGGAGGGCGAATGCGATCGCAAAAAACGCAATCACCAGAGCAAAGATAAGAAATAGCGCCATCGGTAAAATAGCCCGCAAATAGCAATTAACCCAAGCCTAGTGAAACTGACCTCCAGCTTTTATCGGCTAAAGTTGGGAATTTCTTCAATTTTGGCTGATAAAGGCACCGCCTAGGGGGCGTTTTTCCCCATGCCCGGCCCCTACTGATGACAGGTCCCTACCCATTGATGGCGGCCCAATGTTTGTCAGAAGTTTGCTAAAACTAATCGGTCAAATCCCAATAGTTGCAGCAAAATCAGAAGTAATGTTGTTGCGAGAGGACCCATGCGATGGCTGAGTTAACCGGTCCCTGGCTGGGGTCCTATTGGGATCGAGAAGCCCCCATCCGTTTTGAAGCCACCTTTGTGCAAGCACAAAATAGCCTCATTGGTCGAATTATGGACGACAGTCCCTTGGGGGAGGCTCAAATTCAGGGTCAGGTGACCGGACGGCAGGTCACCTTTACTAAGAAGTATTTCAATAACCCTACCTATACCATTCAGTACCAGGGGACCGTGTCAGAGGATGGCGATCATATCCACGGTCAGTGGCGTATTGATAACCGGCATAACGGTGCTTGGGAAGCCCATCGCAGTGATAACGATCTGAGTAAGGAACTCAATGCGTTGTTGGCCAAATCCTTACCGGAATTAACCGGATCTAAGACCTAGTTACTACCCAGGCGGTGGCTTCTCATCGCTCTCCTATAGTTTGAGCATCACCTCGGGCAATAGCTCCGCCGGAATCTGGTTCAGGGCCTGTTGCTGTCCCTCTAGCCCCAGTAGTTCGTAGTGCATGGCTACATTGCGTACTAGGGCCTTAAAGATCGGGTCATAGGTGGCGGCGGTTTTCGGGGTTTCCTTGAGGGCGGTGACATAATGGCCCAATGCCCGCTCCAGGTTGGCGGAGGTGGACTGGCCATCGTCGGACCGGGCCAGCCGGTCATAGATGCTGCCCAAGCAGTGGCGAATGGATGCCAGGTCAAGGCTGGATGGGGCCAACTCCGATGTCAACTCCGAGGCTTTGAGGGCGGCTTCGTAGGCAATCACGGCGTTTTGCCGATAGTGTCCCTCTGGGTCTGCCGGTGCCTCCGGATGGTTGGCCAATTCCCAAAATGCGGTGCCTAAATTGTTATAGGTGCTAGCACAGCCGATGGGATCGGTGGTCGGGGTACGGTACTGGAGAGCCTTTCGGTAGGCGGCAATGGCATGTTTGAGTAAAAATATGGGCCGCTCATGACGGGACAGGCTCCAATAGGCAATGCCCAGATTATTTTGCACTGCGGCATAGTCCAGGGGGGACCGGTCGGGATGGTGGCAGCCTAGGGCTTCGTTGTAGGCGGCGATGGCTCGGTGCAGATAGGTTTTGGGTTCTTCGTAGTAGGCCAGTTTCCAATAGACCGAGCCCAGACTATTTTGCAGGGTGCCGTACTCTTCGGCGTGGGTAGCTACGGGGACGAATGGTAGGGCCTGAAGGTAAACGGCGACCGCTTGCTTGAGATGGGTGACCGAGTCATCGTAATTTGCTAGGGCGCTATATACGGCTCCCAGGTTGCCGTACAGGCGGCTATGGGTTTCGGCCTCCACCAGGGGGCAGTCAAGACCGGCTTTATATAGCTCCACACTACGGTTCATGCCTGCAATCAGGGCGGTGCGATCGCTGTGGTGTTGGGCTTGGAGCCAATGCAGGGTGCCCAGATCATTGAGACCCGCTGCCCGCTGGTCATCGTCTTGCGGCAGCCAGTGCAAATAGAGATCAAAGGTTTCGATGGCGGTGGCTAGCAGGCTTGGGGTCATGTCCCCGGCTTCGATGCGATCGCGATAGTGGTTGCCTAGGGTCCGGTATGCCTGGCTCAGTTCCTCCGGTGTTGCGCCCTCGGCCTGCCGCTGAGCGATGAATTCCAGCGGGTTTTCTAACGTAGTGAGATCAATTGTTGGGCTTTGGGGGATGGCGACAGCTGCGGTCACAGACTGAGCTGCGGTCGCAGACTGAGCTGCGGTCGCAGACTGAGCTGGGGTCGCAGACTGAGCTGGGGTCGCAGACTGAGCTGGGGTCGCAGACTGAGCTGGGGTCGCAGACTGAGCTGGGGTCGCAGACTGAGCTGCGGTCGCAGACTGAGCTGGGGTCGCAGACTGAGCTGGGGTCGCAGACTGAGCTACCGGAGTTTTTGTGGGCACCGTCGCCGCTGCAGCCTGTTGAGTTCCATGGGCAGGCTGTTCCAGCTGAGCCAGGTCTTCGCTGAGGATTTGCCATATATCAGCATTTTGCTGGGTCTGTCGGGGATTGATCTGGCCGTATAGGCCATCCATGGGGGGATTTTCTGGGGGGGTGGATACCCCGGAAACGAGTTCACTGACAAAGGTAAAGACGCCGCTACGCCATTGCCAAAACTCTGGGGCAGACTTCTGTAGTGTTCGGTACCAGGGCCATGAGAGCCATAGCACCAAGCTGCTTTCGAGGTGGGGCAGCAGGGCCTGGATTTTCTCAAGGGAGCGCAGGAAATGATTTTGCGATCGCATCGACTGGTGGGTCATGGCCTCCAGCCCTACCACTTGCACATTGGGCAGGGGATGGGGGGCTTGCTTAATCCAATGGGCCAGCTGCACCACCAAATCTGGCTGGGTGGGCTCAAAGGTCAGCGTGGTCAGCTTAACCGCCCCAAAGTCATCATCAATACTTGCCGCCGTGGCCAAATCTGACTGGAGTCGCTGCACCAGTTGAGCCTGCAGACTATCACTATCACAGACGGCAATTAAAAGCTGTCGTCTGAGGTTGAGCTGTAGGGTGGTTTTGAGGCCTTCGTATTGCCGTTGATTGAGCCCCAAAACCTGACGAGACCTGAGTTGTGTAGCCACCATAGCGGAGAAAAAGTGTGGGTAATGTTGAAGCGACGTAGTAAACGCGGGGCAGAAAATGCGGGCCAGTAACTGCGGGACAGTAACTGCGGGGCGGAGCGCAACAAACGCGGGGGCGGGGGCCAACTCTTGGGCCGTTGCCATGCTATGCCCTAATCATCAAAACAATGAAGTAACCATCTTTTCCTTAAAAAACAGTCAGCATCAGGAATTCAGGTGACAAATTGGAACATACTCGGTCAATCCTGCCCGAGACCTGGGCACTACTGTAAACTTGAGGGGTGAATTGAACGCTCATCCATGTCGATTACGGTAAAGTCTTCCATCCGCCAGCATCAGCATTCTGTCATCTGCGACCTGGCCGATATGATTGAAGCGACCTGGCAGCGTCATCTTGCCCTATCGCCCTACCATCTTCCCAAGGACCTGGGCCATGTGGAGGGGCGGCTGGAAGGTGAACGGTTGGTGATTGAGAATGCCTGTTATCAGACTCCAGAATTCCGCAAGCTCCACCTAGAATTGGCTCAGGTCGGTCCTAACTTGGATATTCTCCACTGTGTGATGTTTCCTCGGTTGGACTATGGCTTGCCCATATTTGGTTGCGACATTGTCAGTGGTCGGGGGCAAATTAGCGCTGCTGTGGTGGATCTGTCCCCCACTAGCCCCGATGGCCTACCGGTGGCCTATCAACTGGCCCTGGAGGGGATGGGGACAGCTGGGTATAGCCATCCAAGGGAGCTACCTTCGTGGGGGCATATTTTTTCTGACTATTGCTGTTTTGTGAAGCCCATTGGCCCCCAAGAAAATCACCGCTTCTTGCAGCAGGTGCTGCACTATCTCACCCTGCATTGCACCCAGGCGGTGGCTACCCCCCCGGCCCCCCATCAGCGGTCCAAGGTGTTGGCTGGGCAGCGCAACTACTGCATCCACCAACAGCAAAATGATAAAACCCGTCGCATTTTAGAAAAGGCGTTTGACCCTGCTTGGGCTGAACGTTACATGACTACGGTGCTGTTTGATCTGCCTGGGGAATAGGCCCGCATTTGTTTAAACTATGGGCAGTCACCCTAGGGTGGTCACGGTTGGCTGTCCTGACTGTTTTACTTGTGGCTACAGTTCTAGCGATTAGTTTTAGCCATTACTTTGCAGTTCCCTGAGTTAACTATGCTTTCCCCATCGGTGCCCTTGGATTCAGAAGCGGCGATCAAAGCTGCGCCCCCAGGTCAGCTGATTGTTTTTACCGGCCCTAGCGGCGTAGGTAAAGGCACCCTACTGCGCCGATTGCTAGCCCGGCATCCAGATATTCAACTATCGATTTCGGCCACTACTCGTCAGCCCCGTCCGGGGGAAGAACATGGCAAGCACTATTATTTTGTCTCCCGTTCTGAGTTTGAGGCGATGGTGCAATTGGGCCAGCTATTGGAATGGGCTGAGTTTGCTGGGAATTATTACGGTACCCCGCGCCAGCCCCTGGATGCCATGGTGGCCCATGGCCATACGGTGGTGTTAGAGATTGAGTTAGAAGGGGCACGTCAGGTGCGCACCACCTTGCCTACGGCCCATCAGATTTTTGTTTTACCGCCTAACCTGGCGGCGTTGGAAGCCCGTATTCGTGAGCGAGGTCAGGATTCTGAGGATGCGATCGCAAAACGCCTAGCCCGTGCCCAAGTCGAAATTGCCGCCGCCGCTGAGTTTGATCATCAAATCATCAACGACGACCTAGACCTGGCCCTGACTGAGCTGGAGCAGCTGGTATTGGGTTCGCTCAATTCGTCGGGGGAGACGGCGGGACCCTGGTCATGACTTCTATGCCTCTATTCCTGAGGAGATGGCGGGACCCCGGTCGTGACTTCTATGCCTCTATTCCTGAGGAGATGGCGGGACCCCGGCCATTACCACTAGAGACTCAATGACCGACTTAACCAAGGGAGCTGTCACCGTTGATCCATAGGCATCTTCCCCCAGGGGTTCATCGATTACCGCCAGCACCACATAGCGCGGATTCTCCACCGGGACGATACCCACAAAGCTGACAATCCGACCGTCGCCATATTGGCCGTATTCGTTGGCTTTTTGGGCAGTGCCCGTTTTCCCCGCGACTCGATAGTTGGCGACCTGGGCTGGTTGGCCCGAGCCTGATTTCACCACCTCCTCCATCATCCTCACCACGGCTTCGGTGTTTTCCTGGGAAAAGACGGATGTCGCCTGGGGGCGCTCTGGTTGCCAGATCAGGTTATTTTCCTGGTCCACCAGGCCCCGCACCACATGGGGAGTCACTAGCTTGCCCCCATTGGCTAAGGCTCCGTGGAGCTGTACCTGCTGCATGGGGGTGAGGGAAAAGCCCTGGCCAAAGGAGGTGGTGGCGGCTTCTACAGCACTGTTGACAAACTGGGGACGACTCTTGAGCTGGGCTGGGGACTCGGCGGGGAGTTCAATGCCCGTGGTTTCCCCTAGACCTAGTTTTTCTAACCAATCATAATACTCGGAGCGCTTGAGCTGCTCCATGATGTGGACCATGCCCACGTTGCTGGAATGGCGCAAAACATCGGTGATGGAGATGGAGCCCCGGCCCCCCACCGACTTGTAGTCGACGTTTTGAATGGTCCACTGGTCGTACTGCAAACTTCCTTCATCGTAGATGTAGTCGTCGGGGTCAAGCGTCCCTGCTTCTAGTGCGATCGCAACATTAATCGGCTTAAATGTTGACCCCGGTTCGTACAGGTCACTCACCGCCCAGTTCTTAAACTGTTCCACATCCGCTTCGTAGTAGCGATTGGGATCATATGTGGGGGCAACGGCCAACGAGAGCACAGCCCCATCCCGACTGTCCATCACAATCAAGGCCCCTCGCTTAGCCCCATGTTGGCTTACGGTGGCCTCCAAGTTGCGCTGGGCGATCCTTTGCAGACGGCTATCCACCGTCAGCTGTAACCGGATACCGTCACGATTGGGCAGCCGTTGCAAGTCCTGGTTGGGTAACGGGGCCTGATCCAACTCATACAGCAGCTTGTCCTGTAGCGCATATTCCAAACCGGCTTGGGGTTCCCCTTCCAGATTGATATATCCCACCAACTGAGACATCAGCTCCTGTTGGGGATAAAAGCGCTGCTGACTGGGGAATAGATCTAACCCCTCCAGCCCCATGCCGCGCATCCGTTCCGCTAGCTCCTCCGACACATCCACTGCCACCTGGATACCCGTTTCCTGTTCCTGAAAACGGGCCAAAAGAGTCTCCTGGGGTTGAGCCAATAGCCCTGCCAAGGTTTCCGCCATCTCCTCACGGGAGCGGCTAAACAGCATGGGATGGGCATAGATGGTATACACCACCCGATCCACCGCCAGCACGTTGCCCTGGCGATCAATAATGGGTCGTCGCGATGCCTGGGGTACCTGGGGTAAATTCTGACGTTGCCCCTCAGCCTGGGCCTTAAGTTCGCTGCCTAACACCAGCTGCAAGCGGGCCAGGCGCACGCTCAGTCCCACCATTGCCAGCACCATAAAGCCCCATACCGTGACTAGCCGAAACCGTGGCGATGACAAGTAACGGGGCCGACGAGATGACTGACGAGGGGATGGATGAGATGGGTGCGTAACCATTGCGTAACCATTTAGTAACTTAGTAACCCAATGGATGGGGCATGGGAGGCTGCACCTTGGGCTCTACTAGGTCGGGCTTAACCAATTGCCGGGGTGGGGCAGGTGACACGAAGATAGCACGCTTCGGCTCCAGGGGTTGGAGTCCAGAGGCTGGTGATTCAGCCTGTTGAGCCATGCTGTGTTTCAACGTTTCATTGGCGGTGGTCACTTGCTGGGTAGAAACCTTAAGGGATTCCAAGTGCTGAAATGAGCGGGCAACGGTTTTATCCAGATAGACCGTCCAACTATAAATTACCAGGGCTGTCGCCACCAGTCCCCCCGTTAAGACCGTAGAACCCTGCTGTACACCCACTAATAACTTTAGGCCGAGAGGGAGTTGAGGTGCCTTGGGCAGTTGTCGGACTTCAGCCGGAACCCTAGGTTGGTCCGGTATGGCAGTGGGGGCCTCCATCGGCATCCTAGCCACAGCCTGGGCTGACGGGGTGGCGACTGGTCTAGGCCACGACCCTATAGGGTGCAGTAATAACAGGTTCTGTGGGTTAGAGCCCCCAACATCGTCATTTCTCTCTTGATCAGCCCTAATGGCAAAACCCACTCGTTTACTCCTTCACTCACACATAACATGTTGCCCCCATAGGTCAGAGCTAGGCACGCTCCAAACCTACCGTGGTTACTTTTTCACACATCACCAAAAAATACCAGAAAACGTCAATATCTCAAGTATTATTTGGCACGCAATGGAAAAGAGTATCCAACTCGTTCCACTCATTCCGCCGGAATTTCCAAAATCAGGAACCTGGAATCGACCGACTAATTGACTGGAAATTGAGCCTCATCCTACAGGAGCGACTTCTAAAGGACAACCCCTGGCGACGAATTGGGCCTAGGAAAACGGCAAATACTGAAAAGGGGACAGATCCACACCAGGAATCCGACCCCTTTTTAGTCTTTTTTCGGTTTTGATCGAGTCTAAACTCTACTCAGCTGTGACTAGCTCGGTGCTGCCACGACGACGACCCCGGGTGAGGCTGTTAAACAGCATCTGACCAATGGCCTTCACTAAGTTACCTTCCAGCTCTTGGAACAGCTTCATGTTTGTGCCAAAGGCATCATTGGCTTCTTCCACAATCCGCTCAGCCATCGCGTCATCCACGGGAGCTGCATTAATGGAACTGCGATAGTTCGCCTTAAATTCGGCATCATCAGGAATGGAGGGGAATTCATAGAAAGCCACACCCTCATCATCCGCCAAATTCATGGCTCGCTGGGCAATATTCTTTAGAATCTGACCACCGGACAAGTCACCCAAATAGCGAGTGTAGGAATGCCCCACTAATAGCTCAGGAGACTCATTGGCGACCTGACGAATCCGATCCACATAGGCCTGACCCGCTGGGGAGATGGAAATCTGGTCCTGCCAATTGGGGCCGTAGTAGTAGGCCAAATCGGTTTCTAGGGTTTCCTTGCGGTAAAGCTCAGGGTAATAAATCGACGAGACCACAGGATGGTCCTTATGACGCTCCAGTTCTTCTTCCATGGCAGCGTAAACATAGTAGAAGTTTGCCACTAGCTTCCGGTAGGACTTCTTCTCAACCACGCCCCGCAAAAAACAGCGCACAAAGCCCACATTTTCGGCCATTGTGTGCGCTTTCTGCGTGCCTTTCTTGAGCTTTTCGGCTAAATTGCTGCTCATACTAAAATATCTCGACGTTAAATGGAGTTTAATATCGTCCGCTGCAGGCGTAGGACGACGGGCTAAATCGTTTTAGCAATGGATACATCACCACATTTGTTACCGTAGACCGTTTTGATTAGGCCTTTCATTAAATTTTTTTACGCACAGGACACGCTAATCACATCCGGGCAGGCCTCCCAGGAGCCCCTAAACCCTTCCCTGAAGAGGCTTAACAACGGCACATTCAAGTATATGCTTTGTATCGTTTTGTGATTTTTCGCAATCTTATTCGCAATCTTAACTGGGGGTGCTGACCGACTCAATTGCAGCTTAATTGCAAAAGGATGACTGTTGGCTAGCGATTAGGTTGGCCATAAGCGTTTATCCAGTAGAGTCTATGTACTAGTCGAAGAAACGGTCTAGGGCGGCTTTTAGTTCAGTTAGCTCCTCCTCAATATTGCCTTCCGTTACGGCTCGGCTAATACATTCGCTAATGTGTTCATCCAAAATCATCCGGGCGACTCGGTCCAATGCTCCACGCACTGCAGCGATCTGCACTAAGACATCGGGGCAAGGTCTGTCCTCATGCACCATGGTCTTGATGCCGCGCACGTGGCCCTCAATGCGAGATAGACGATTAACAATGCGTTTGAGGGATTCTGCGCTGTGGCCATGGGCGGTACGGGAACCATGGGGGTGGGAATGGGAGATGGCGTCTGAGGAGGTGCTCAAGGGCTAAAACTAGTAGGTGGGCTAGATGATCAAAAAAATAACGAATATCCCCAACGGAAGATATTCGTTAATTATTGTTACGCTTGCTTAGGGTTTTGTCATCCTGGCTAGTTTTTATGCTTATGCCCTGTTTTATTGACCCTTTAGCCAGCGGGCGACATCCTTGGCATGGTAGGACAAAATCAAATCGGCCCCTGAGCGCTTAAAGCTCATCATGGTTTCCATCACCAACTTTTCCTCGTCGATCCAGCCATTCAGGGCAGCGGCTTTAACCATGGCGTATTCCCCGGAAACGTTGTAGGCAGCCACGGGTAGGTTGCTGGCTTCTTTGACTCGCCAAATAATGTCCATATAGGCTAGGGCGGGCTTCACCATGAGCATGTCCGCCCCTTCGGCAATGTCCAGCTCAATTTCTTTGAGCGCTTCCCGTCCGTTGGCCGGGTCCATCTGGTAGGTGCGACGGTCACCAAACTGGGGAGCGGACTCTGCCACATCCCGAAACGGTCCGTAGTAGGACGAAGAGTACTTGGCGGCGTAGGACAGAATCGGAATATTTTCAAAGCCTGCCTCGTCTAAGGCAGAGCGGATAGCGGTGACAAAGCCATCCATCATGCCGGAGGGGGCAATAATATCGGCCCCCGCATTGGCCTGGGCAACCGCCGTTTTCTTCAGTAGCTCTAGGGTGGGATCATTCAACACCCGACCGGTGAGATCGCCCACCTCTAGGTAGCCGCAGTGACCGTGGGGAGTGTATTCGCACAGGCAAGTATCGACGGTCACCACGAGCTCAGGCACAGCTGCTTTGACTGCTTCTGTCGCCTTTTGCACGATGCCGCAGTCATGCCATGCATCGGTGGCGTCGTCATCTTTGCTTTCGGGAATGCCAAACAAAATGATCGATGGAATGCCAAGGTCATAAACTTCCTTCGCTTCCTCGACGATTTTATCCACCGATAACTGGTAGACGCCGGGCATGGACTTGACTTCATTGGCAACGCCCTCACCAGGCACCGCAAACAGCGGATAGATAAAGTCGCTGGTGGTCACGACGTTTTCACGGACCATGCGGCGCAATTGGGGGTGGCTGCGCAACCGACGAGGGCGATGAGTTGGAAACATGTCAGTTCTTAAAGAAAGCCGTATAAAAGGGTTTAAGTAAATAGTCTAGAACCTGCTTAGGGGTCTATTTTCAGTCAGATTAAAAAAAGTAACGTTCGGAAATATGGGTCTATGGGGCCGTGAATTTTGTCGAGGTGTTCCATGGCAACCCCTAGGAAATTCCTGAGAACTGGAACCAGAAGCGATAAAATGAGCCACCGTCACCGTGGGGGTATTTTAGGTGTTTGCAACGGCAGAGCTGCTATGGGCTCTAATCGGCTTGATTCTAACCATTGGGGGTACCTGGCTAGAGGTCTTCGTGATCAACGGACCTTGGGCTTGGACCAGTGGTGTAGAGGTATTTTCCCTGGGGGTGAGCTTTCAGGTGGGGGCCGTCTTGTTGATTGGTTGTTTAGGGGGGCAAAATGCCGCAGCCCTTTCCCAGATTGCCTATCTCGGTTTGGGCCTTTTGCTGTTTCAGACATTTGATTTGCAAGTTTTTACCCAGGGGGGTGGGCTGAGCTATTTACGGGAGCCGAGCTTTGGTTACTTGCTGGGGTTTATCCCGGCGGCGTGGGTCTGTGGTTATCTGGCCTTTTGGGAAACCCTTAAATTAGAGACCTTAGCCCTCAGCTGTTTGGGGGGGCTGTTAACGATGCATGGGGTGGGGTTGGTGTATTTGCCCCTAGCCTATGTATTACAGTGGACTGGGGCCAATGCTCCATCTCTGGCAGAGGCTGTTTTTACCTATTCCATTGCCCCTATTCCAGGACAGCTAGTTTTGGTCTGTGCCGTTTCGGTGATGGCCTACGGTATGCGTCAGCTTATGTTTTATTAGTGTTTCCAAGTGTTTTAGTTAGTGTCGTCATAACAGCATGGGCAGATTCAGAAGAACAAAGATCAATCGCCTGTTCTGGGTAGCGGCTTTTGTTGGCCTTTTGTTAGACCAGGTAACCAAGCATTGGGCGGTGCAAAATTTTGACCTAGGTCAGCCGGTGACTGTGATTCCGGGGGTGCTGAATTTTACCTATGTGCTCAATCGCGGTGCCGCTTGGAGTATTTGTAGTGGTGATAGCTGTCGTTGGATCCTTCCCTGGCTGTCGATTATTGTCAGTATTGGTATTGCCGGTTATGGTCTGTGGGTCCGGATTGAGGATCGTTGGGAGCGGGCTGGCTGGGGTTTTATTTTGGCGGGAGCCTTGGGCAATGGCATTGATCGGGTGAAGGCGGGGGAAGTGGTGGACTTTATCCAGGCCTTTCCGGTGACCCGGTTTCCGGTGTTTAACCTGGCAGATATATGGATAAACGTGGGTATTGTTTGTTTGTTTATTGCCATTTTGCTGACGGCAAAACGGGAGAAACGGCAATCTTAAGCCCTATGGTGATGAGGGGCCTTATGGGGTGATTAGATTCTATAAGGTCTATGATCAGGGACTTTATGGGGTGACTGAGTTCTATAAGGTCTATAACAAGGGGCCTTATGGGGTGACTGAGTTCTATAAGGTCTATAACAAGGGGCCTTATGGGGTGACTGAGATTCTATAAGGTCTATGACAAGGGGCATTGTTTAGGATTGGAATGACTCATTTAAATGCATAATTCAACTCAAAGTGAGTCGTAGTGAGTAGTCTTGGTTAGGCTTCGTTTAGTTATCATGTCCGTAATCCTGATTGTGTCGTTTGTATTTGCAATCAACGAATTAGGCAGATCAGGGGCCAGTTGTTAGGGGGAAAGGGTACCCCTATTGCTTATATGCATTTTTAATTTAATTAATTCTCTTGCGTTCCAGGATGACTCAGCCGCCCCCTCGAAAATCATCGATGTCTCCCCCTCGAACCATCTTGGGGACCATGACCCAAGTGATTCAAAATGTCGCTCGGATAGATTTTAATCAGCTGGTGTTGAAGCCAGGGGCCAGGGTACCTCAGCTGGTGGTGGAGTATGACGCTCAGCAGCAGGTGTATGACCTGGTGGGTGATCACTATGTGCTGGGGCGGAGTTCTAAGAGCTGTGACATTGTGGTGCGCAGCCCGTTGGTGAGTCAAACCCATTTGACGTTGACTCGCGATCGCAACCAACCGGGCAACCCCTTTGTCCTCAAAGACAAGCAATCCACCAACGGCACCTACTGTGGCAAAAAGCGGCTAAAAACCTTCAAACTGCAAGACGGCGATGTCCTCAGCCTGGGCCCCAGGGAACTGAACGATGCCGTCACCCTACGGTTCCGAAACCCGGCCCCGTGGTACCTCAAGACCATTCGCTACGGTCTCTACGGTATGACCGGCTCCATTGCCCTAGCGGCCTTCTGGGTAGTGGCCATTGAATGGCCCAAAATTCCCATTCGCCCCATCCCCGAGTCGGTGCAGGGGCCAGTGTCGGTCTATGGCAACGAAAATGGCGATCGGGTGCTGCTCAACCCGATCAATAACCAGGCCCACATCGAAAAAGCTCGGCTGCGGGAGTATTCCCCCTACTTGCCCCAGGCGGTGGTGGCCTCGGAAGATTCTCGCTACTACTGGCACCTAGGGGTGGATCCCTGGGGTATTGCCCGCGCTGCCAAAACGAACCTCAGCAGCGGCTCCATTCGGGAAGGGGCTAGCACCCTCACCCAGCAAATGGCCCGCAACATCTATCCGGAGTATGTGGGCAGTGATGACAGCGCCATGCGCAAAATCCGTGAGATGGTCGTCGCCCTCAAGCTGGAAACGTTTTTCAGTAAGAACCGGCTCATGTTGCTGTATCTAAACCGGGTGTATCTGGGCAATAATCTCTACGGGTTTGAAGATGCGTCCCAGTTTTATTTTGAAAAGTCTGCCAAGGACCTAAACATTCAAGAGGCCGCCATGTTGGTGGGAATTTTGCCCGCCCCCAATGCCTTTAACCCGGTGCAGAGCTACGATGACGCCCTGGACTACCGCAACCGGGTGATTGAGCGCATGGTGGTGCTAGGCATGATCAACCAGGAGGATGGTCGTCGGGCTAGGCGCTCCCGGATTGAGATTAGTCCCAAGGCGCGTCGCCAACTCCAGAGCATTCGGGCTCCCTATTTTTACAGCTATGTGTTTGATGAGCTGGACCAGCTGCTGGGGCTGGGGCTGGCTCGTGAGGGCAACTTTCATGTGGAAACCAGTCTGGATTTAGCGGTCCAAGCCCAGGCCGAAACCTCCCTGCGTTCGGGCATTGCCAACCTGGGGGAGCGCTCCGGTTTTTCCCAAGGGGCGTTAGTCACGCTGCAGTCCTCCACGGGGGAAATTCGGGCCCTAGTGGGCGGAGCGGACTATGCTCAAAGCCAGTTTAATCGAGCCTCCCAGGCGATCCGTCAGCCCGGTTCCGCCTTTAAAGTCTTTGCCTATGCCAGTGCCCTAGAACAGGGCATTTCCCCTGGTACTGCCTATAGCTGTGATGACTTTAACTGGGGTGGCCAATTTTACGAGGGCTGTCGTTCGGGGGGGGGCTCCCTGGATATGTATGGAGGCTTTGCCCGGTCAGAGAATGTGGTGGCGCTCCGGGTAGCTCGCGAGGCTGGATTAGATAATATTGCGGCTTTGGCTCGTACCATGGGCATTGAGTCAGAACTTGATCCGGTGCCGGGGATGGTGCTGGGGCAAAGTGGGGTGACCCCTTTGGAAATGACCGGGGCGGTGGGTGCGATCGCAAATGCCGGTATCTGGAATCGGCCCCACGGTATTCAGCGGATATTGGACAGTAGCGACTGTGCAGATAGTCGCGATCGCAACACCTGCCGCGTCATCTTTGACTTTGCCACCAACAGCTCCGACGTTAACCAAGACGTCCTCACATCCGAAACCGCCCGCACCATGACCACCCTGATGCAAGGCACCGTCAACGGTGGCACTGGCTCTAGCGCTTATTTAGGCCTGGGTGAAGCGGGCAAAACCGGTACCACCAACGACAACGTTGACCTTTGGTTTGTCGGCTTTGTCCCCAGCGCCGACCTAGTCACCGGTATCTGGCTGGGGAATGACAATAACGACCCCACCAACGGCAGTAGTGCAGAAGCTGCCCAACTTTGGAGCAACTATATGGGCCAAGTTGTGAGGTAGCCCCTTATACCATCCATAGTTTGACTGTTAAAAAACTTCTCGTGAATTATGCCCAATCTGCGTAAAATCACTATTTTTTTTTCTTAATAATAGACGCAGTTTTCCCCAGGGTTTTCCTTGGGTTTTCCCCAGGTTAAGCAGGGTTTTCCCCAGGTTGCTACCAACGCTCAATCCATGCACAGCTTCTGTGGAAAACTCGTTCGTCTGGGGATCAGTCTGACTTTGTAAGTCAATATAACGAAAATACTGCTTTAACCCTCTTGGTACCGTCAGCCAGATTTTTGAATTAGGAAATTCTAAAGAATGGCAGGCATTGCCAAGGGCGATCGTCTCTTGCACAATGAAGCTCCACTGAATCAGGAGACCGAGTGAAAAGTCTCCTGCTTTACCCTGGGTGCCGATGCTGCTAAATCGTTTGTAGTAGCAATGGGGTAAGGGTGCTCGTACTAAGCTCTAGCTTGTTGTGTTTTGAATTTGTGTTTTGAATTAAAGAGGCGTTAGATTGATGACTACAGTTCCGGCCAATACAGCTACTGCAACTCCAGCCACGATAAATCCAGCTGCTGTAAATCCAGCCACTGTCAGCCTGATGGTAGAAATTCCTGAAGCTCTACATCTATCCATGCAGGACTATTTGAATACCCACGAGCTTTGGAGTCAGGAGCGGGTCATGCAGGCTGCGCTTTCTCTCTTTCTCATGCAAAATGGTGTGAATCAACCCCATGTGAATAGTCTTTATTTGGATAGTCTGTTTGGCTATGCGGCCTAGATGGAGAAATTCTCAGAGAACGATACTCTTCCTCGATTAGGCTCTACGTAATTTTGGTAGTGATCGTTCCTTTTTGAAACACATTCTCTACCCTAGCGACCATGGCAATGCATTAGAGCAGCTCCATGGGGCGCTGCAAAATCGAAGTAGATATAAAATCGTAGGAAGTGCGGAGGCGTTCCGCCGCTCCGTCCTGTGGGTGCTAACCAAGAGATGTCCCGACCAGCATCAGAAACATGAACTCGCAGAACTTTCTAGCCCAGCTACCTATCAACAGCACCTTAGAAACCTGTAAAACCTTACTGGTTGATCATTATGGTCAGCGTCTAAAGGGACTTATCCTATTTGGTTCTGCTGCTAGACAAGAAAGGACTGACACGAGTGATATTGATTTATTGGTGTTATTGCCGTCAACAATAGATCATGCCCAAGAACTAAGCTCATTAGTTGATTTACTTTACCCGCTGCAATTAGAAGCAACCCATTGGATTTCCATTAAACCAGCTGCTCAAGATGACTTCGAAGCAGGCAACACACAACTCTATAGAAATATTCAACAGGAAGGAATTCGTCTGCTGTGAGTAGTCCAAGTGTTGCGAGCCATTAGCCTTCACTTTGTTAAAACAGGCCGTCTAGATAAAAGTTATGGCAGGAATTCAAACTGGTTAGCCGAACTCCGCCAGGTTGGAGATTATGGTGAATCTCGTCGGGTAACCCTTGATGAAGCAAAACGGGCTATCTCAGTAGCTGACGGATTTCTGACTCAAGTACGTCTAATACTGGGGTAACTATGGGCAATGAGTTCACAGCCATACAGATTTACTGTTTCTGCGTAATTCAATTCGTTTAAACTGAACTGTTGTAGGCAATGCGAAGGATAAATTCCATGCTCGACGAACAGGCCAAAAAGACGATGCTGCGCAAAATTCCCCATGCGCTCTACATCTGTGGAGTCAAAGATGGCGAAGATGTCAACGGCTTTACCGCTAGCTGGGTTATGCAAGCGTCCTTTGCCCCACCCCTAGTGGTCAACTGCGTCAAAGCCGACTCCACATCCCATGCCATGATTAAAGCCAGTGGCGTCTTTGCCCTGAGTGTGCTGGAAGACGGTCAAAAAGACCTGGCTCAAAACTTCTTTAAGCCTCTGCGTCGGGTGGGCAACAAATTTGAAGACATCGAATTTTATCCCGGTCCCGAAACCGGCTGCCCCATCATCAAAGACACCCTGGGCTATGTGGAATGTAGCGTGATCAGCGCTGTTGAGCATGGCGACCACACCGTCTTTGTCGGTGAAGTCATTGGCTCAGGCATTCACCGTGAAGGCGATGCCCTATTATTATCCACCACCGGTTGGAACTACGGCGGATAGTCTGAATGTGTGGATATACTCCGTTGGCAAAGGACTCCACCTCTTTACACAATGAGATTAGTTGTTTATCCCTGCTATAACCATGCCTCTTATCAAAGTCCAAACCTCCGTCGATGCCCCATCTAAAGGCGCTGTCGAAGACATGCTCAAGCAGCTATCTGCCAGCTTGGCAAAACATATTGGCAAACCAGAGTCCTATGTGATGACTGCATTTCAGCCCAGCACCCCCATGACCTTTGGGGGCAGTACCGACCCCACCTGCTACATCGAAATCAAAAGCGTGGGCACCATGGGCAGCAAAACCAAAACTATGAGCCAGGAATTCTGCGCCCAGGTTCAGGCCGCCTTGGGGGTCCCCCCAGACCGCACCTACATCGAATTTGCTGACTCTGAAGGGGCCATGTGGGGATGGAATGGTAGAACTTTTGGTTAGGTCCAATGGGTTTATGGTGGTGTGCCAAAGAATTGGTTAAATTGAATTTATTCTTGCAACACAACCTATATAAAACCCATATGTGTAATTAGCCCCGGCAGTAATGTCGGGGTTTTTTATTGGGTTGATGGAGGGGCATAAATGGGCAAAGAAAATAGCCTTGTATTTATGAAAATCTCCCTTACAAAGGGTCTGTATTACAATCCGGACGTTCTATCGCATAAGTGATTTACATCACAATACTGAGGATTTTATGCCAGTGTCAGTTGATAAAAAATAAAATTGATGCATTCATCTTCAATTTAAAGAAATCCTTTTAAGGCAATGTTTTCAGCCTTGTTTTGAGTAGCTAATTACTTTGCTTCAGTTATTCTTTAATTAGGTTCATGGTGTATTTACGGTGGCAGGATCCAAAATTGGTTACATTGAATTTGTGCTTAAGGCACACCTTATGAATAACCTAATATGTGTAATCAGCCCCGGCAGTAATGTCGGGGTTATTTATTGGGTTTGAATAGGTATTTAAGTAGAGTTTTTAATGTCTGAAGAGTAGCTAAATAGATTGATTTAAATCTAGAAATAAGGTGATCTAAGTCACAATTATTGTTTCCTAGGTATTCTTTAAATATATTTACGAGTAATTTATAATCGGGGTTGTCAAAATTGACTACATTGAATTTGTGCTTAAAGCACACCTTATGAATAACCTAATATGTGTAATCAACCCCGGCAGTAATGTCGGGGTTATTTATTGGGTTTGAATAGGTATTTAAGTAGGGTTTTTAATGTCTGAAGAGTAGCTAAATAGATTGATTTGAGCCTGGAAATAAGGTGATCTAAGTTACAATTATTGTCTCCTAGGTATTCTTTAAATATATTTACGAGTAATTTATGATCGGGGTTGTCAAAATTGACTACATTGAATTTGTGCTTAAGGCACATCTTATGAATAACCTAATATGTGTAATCAGCCCCGGCAGTAATGTCGGGGTTATTTATTGATTTTAAACAGCGTTTAAAATCAACTTTTTTGAGTCCTTAAACGCATCGATTTAGGTCATTTAATTAAGTGATTTAAATCACGATCTTTAGGGTGAGTTTATTTTTTCTCTAGGGTGCCGCGGGTGACGCCCAGTTGGTTAGATAGCTGGAGGGTTTGCCAGAGTTGGCGACCGGTGATCTGTCCTTGGAGGAGCTGTTGATAATGGGTAAGAATCTGTTTTACCTGGGTCGGTGATTCATTGAGAAAGTCGATGCGGAAATGGCGAGCGCCTTGCTCCATCAGGCGGGGGATAAACTCTGCCCCCGTTTGGGCTACGCCGTTATAGAGGGTATTGCGACAGCCTGCGTCAGCGTGGAGAATATGCTCTGTGCCGGTGCGATCGCACAGTACCACCTCATGCTGCTCACAGGGGCGTCCACAGTTGGTAAAGTCCGTCCCCTCCGATAAAAACGCACAAAATACGCAGTGCTCCATATGAAACATGGGCATATGCTGATGCACTGTAATGTCAAACCAGTCAGGGGGGGTGGTTTTTAGTAAATCCATCAGCTGGGCCACATTCAAGTCATAGCTGGCCGTCAGCCGCTCCAGCCCAAACTCCGTTTTGAAGTAGTTGGCCGTAATCGGGTTCGCCACATTGAGGGAAAAGTCCCCAATACAGGGCCGATCGGCAAAGAATGCTAGATGGTCATAATTGCGCACCAAATAGCCATCCGCGTCACATTGGCGCACCTGCTTGAGGATGTACTGCTCCCCTGGTTTCGTAATCCGAGGTGGTGCAACATAGAGCCTCGCCCCAGGATTTAGCTCACGGGTCAGTGCCACCGCATCCCGATAATGCACCGGATTTTCCAGTTCGCAATAAATCGTGGTGAGGTCCGATGCCAGCACTGCCCGTAATTGTGGCAGGTTGCGGACTAGCGGAATTAGCGTAGGTTGGGTTGAAGTCTTGGGGGCGGAGCTTTGCTCTTGGGGATAAGCCAACAGGCCATCGGTTGCTGGCAACAAATCCCCATATCCTCGCTCCCCATCCAATCCCCAAACCTTTGGTCTCTCCCGTTGCTCTAACAACTGCTCCACTAGCCCCCGCCGTAGACGATTCAGCTCGCTCACTGGCAAAATCAATCCCTCAGCCAGATGGTTGGTCAACTTCCCTAGCCGAAACGGTGTATTCCCCAACCGAGAAAGTTGTTGTACCAACTTTTCATCGGTTAAAGGTTTGTTATGCGCCACCGCCAAAACCTTTTCAGAGATCGCCTTGGCAATGTGGCCTTGGGGATCGGTTGCGATCGCAACCATCTTTTCCCCTTCACCCCCATGCACCTCAATCTCAATGGGCTGGTGTACCTTTGGCTGTTCCCCACCGTAGCTTTGGCGCAGGGTTTTCTCCAGCTCTGGGTCCGAGGTTTTCCACACCTTATACCCCGGCTTCACTTGCCCTAGATCGATGTCATGCTTCCCAAAGCTTAGCCAGACATGCTGTCCCCTGGCCTCCACGCCGTAAATGCGCCCTCCTTGGTCCGTATCGGGATGGCCCGAGTCAAATACAATGCCATCCCCAGCCTTCACGGGGACCAGTACCTTTAACTCCACCTGTTGTTGGGTGACCCGTACCACATCCCCTAGGTA
Source organism: Leptothoe sp. PORK10 BA2 (assembly GCF_034932105.1). Taxonomy (NCBI): domain Bacteria; kingdom Bacillati; phylum Cyanobacteriota; class Cyanophyceae; order Nodosilineales; family Cymatolegaceae; genus Leptothoe; species Leptothoe sp. PORK10 BA2. The sequence continues at coordinate 29,728 of NZ_JAYGIG010000119.1, forward strand.
CACCCCCCGTTTTTTAGCAAACCGGCCATGGACCAGTTCCTGGTTGTTGATGCCCCGAAACCAGCCCGTATAGAGGCCTCGAGAAAAGGCCATTTCCAGGTTATAGCGCTCGTCTGCGGTAGGCTGATAGGTGACGGGAGGATTGCCTAATGTCAGCGTAGATAGTTTTGAAGAGTGTTCTGGAGATTGTTCTCTTGTCTCTGGCTGAACTAACGCAATGTCTTGCCATGCCCGATCCAGGGCCTGACGATACACCCGGGTGACATTGGCCACATATTCGGGGGCCTTAAGCCGTCCTTCGATCTTGAGACAACTGACACCAGACTTAATCAAGTCTGGGAGAACGGGTAACCCGGAGAGATCTTGGGGGCTGAGTAAATATTGTTTATCCCCCAGCTCTACAACCTCTCCATCCACCTTCATATCATAGGTCATGCGGCAAGCCTGGGCACATTCACCTCTGTTGGCAGACCGGCCACCGAGGGACTCACTCGTCAGGCATTGTCCCGAATAGGCAACGCATAGCGCTCCATGGACAAATACTTCCAATGGCAGGGCAATCTCTTGGGTCTGTTGTTGTATTTTCTCAATATCCTTCAGGGAACATTCCCTCGCCAGCACCACCAGCTGTGCCCCAAGATTGTTGGCGAACTCCACCCCGGCGGCAGAGGTGACGGTCATTTGGGTGGAACCGTGGATGGGAAAGTCCGGTGACAGATGACGAATCAGCCGACACATACCCACATCTTGCACGATGGCGGCATCCACTCCGGCGGTGATCATGGTGCGCAGGTAACGTTCGGCGGCGGCCAGTTCCTTGGGAAAAATCAGGGTATTAAAGGTGACATAGCCCTTAACGCCCCGGCTGTGGAGAAATGCCATCAGGTCGGGCAGGTCAGCCTCGGTGAAGTTTTGCGATCGCATCCGCGCATTAAACCGATCCAGCCCAAAGTAAATGGCATCCGTACCATTTTCCACCGCCGCCCTGGCACAATCCCAATTGCCCGCTGGTGCTAGTAATTCAGGACAGTGCTGACTCGTCATAGGCACCCATTCACAATCTTGTTGCAGCAATTGACCCCATAGTATGGCACTACGGCATATCAAACACTCCACTACTCTAGACGTTGACCCAATCTATGGAGTTAGCTCAACCCCCTATTACCCTAGGGCTGAATCCAAAACTTTGCGAGCATCTTCTGCACTGGCCCGGGCATCACGATAGCGCAGATTGCTCTGGGCAAAAGTTTTCAACACCTTAAATCCGTTTTTTAGCTCTTCGAGTTGCTCTTCCTCAATCACATCATCCGTGAATAGCAAATCGACCAAATCCCTGACCTTGAGGGCTTCACTGCGGGAGCCCTGCACCTTCATTTTTAAGTTGGCCAAGTTACTGAGTACCTGAACAGCCTCAACAATTGCATTTTCCTCAGCTGTAGGCTCTGTATCGTGTTCTTTCACTTCAATAAAATCCTTTGGGGTAAAGCCATCATCCAAGTCTGCCGCTAGCTCACCATTACCCATCATTTCCAGAAGCTGATCCATTGCCTTTTCGCGAGCTTTAGCCGAGTCGCGTCCAGCAACGGTGATCAATACATCTTCGGGGCTTTGGGGAATCGTGTACTGAACCATGGAATAGTATATTTGTACTTACCAGCGATATCCATCATAATACCGGATATTCGCTTCCACAGCAAAAAGCTCTTGATCATCATGGGATCAAGAGCTTTTCAAAGCTTGAAAGTTTCACCGCAGCGCCGTCTTACCTCAGTTTTTGACCTGGAAAATCCAGGTGGGCCCGTGGCTGCGATTTATAGTTTCCGGGAGCAAGCCCGGTATACTGCCGTCGCAATCCTGTTCGATGCCCGTAAGAGAAAAGCATAGATCAAGAAACATTGTTGGCAGTCACCAACGCCGTAGTGAAACTAACGTCATCATAACCACTGTCCTGGTAAATCGACAGGGGGGATCGATAGGGATGATTGAGGGATTTTCTCTACCTCAATCACTATTTCAAATCAGACCCTTTAGGAGGCTATCGGGCGCTGGCCGCACGATGGCACATCAGGCCTTGAGGGGCGGGTACCACAAGGCTTCGATCTGGTGAATGAGCTGATTTAATTCGTCCTGGGTGTGGATGCGATCGCAAGTTAAGGTCACATGACCTAGTTTTCGTCCGGTCCGGGCCTCCCCCTTGCCATACCAATAGAGGTGGGCGTTGGGCATGGCTGCTAGGGCCGCTCGCTGCTGACCATAGTCGGAGGTGGAGGTTTCAAAGCCCAGCAAATTGACCATCACTGCCTGGGGGCAATTCATGGCTGCTGATCCCAGGGGTAGTCCCGCCACCGCCCGCAGCTGTTGCTCAAATTGTGACGTTAAGCAGGCATCCAGGGTGTAATGGCCTGAATTGTGGGTGCGTGGGGCAATTTCATTCAGCAAAACCTGGCCATCAGCGGTGAGAAACAACTCAATGCCAAAGATCCCGACCACATCCAGCTGGGTCATCAGGGTGGTGGCTATATCCGCTACCTGCTGCTGGACTTGATGGCTGACGGTCGCTGGCGCAATCACCCGGCGACAGATCTGATCAATTTGTTGGGATTCCACCACAGGATACAGGGCAATCTCTCCAGCCTGGGAACGGGCGACCATGATCGCTAGCTCCCGTTCAAACGGCACAAAGGCCTCTAGCAAAATGGGTTGGTGGCCCAACGTTGCCCAAGTCGTCCTGACGGCGTCGAGATCTTTGAGGATAAATGTGCCCTGGCCGTCATATCCATGACGCCTGGTTTTGAGGGCCAGGGGTAGTCCTACCGAGGCAACAGCGGCCTCTAGGTTGGGGCGGTCAGCCTCTGAATTGAGGGTGGCAAATTGGGGAGATGGCAGGCCCAGCTGTTGGCAGTACAGACGTTGGTCGTACTTATCTAATAGGGGGGCCAGGCAGCGTAGCTGGGGGTAAAACGAAGTACCCTGATCGGCGAGCCGTTGTAAGGCGGGTAGATCAATAAATTCGTTTTCAAAGCTAATGACATCGCATTGGTCAGATAATCGGGCGGTGGTTTGAGCGTCGGCTACGGCCCCTAGCACCACCTGATCCGCCGTGGCTACGGCTGGGTCCGACTGATGGGGAGTTTGGACGATCAGGCTCAGACCCAGGTTTTTGGCTTCGCTGGCCATCATCCAGGCCAATTGACCTCCACCAATAATGCCAACTTTCTGTGCTGTCTGTGCCATATCCAATACGAAGAATAGAAAGGGAACGGTCAGGTTACCTTTTTTAACTGTCCCCTGTCTCGGGACAAGGGATGTCGTTTTTAAGGATGATTGTCATAATATATCTTTACGTTTTATGCCTTAAGTTAAGACATTGCCTGGGACCGTTAATCCATCCCGATTGCCCAAATTGCCCAATCCATAGTATCGCGCTACTTGAGCGCTTGTTTATATATGTCCCAACTGACGGTTAATTCTAAAACGTCTTCTTTAGAACTTTTTTCTTGTCTTTTAGATCGGCTGGTTGAGGGGCCGGTGGTGTTGGCTATTGTGACCGCTATCCAGGGCCAAGTAGACTCCCAGGTGGGGGAAAAGTTACTGGTGTGGGGCGATGCCCAAAGTACTGGGAGCCTAACTGAGAATACGGTTAGGGCAACGGTCATTAACCAGTCGTTTGAAGTGCTCAAAACAGGCATTGCCCAGCGGATGGTGATTGATCCTGGGGATAATCTGTTTGCGGTCTCTTCGGTGCCCGGTAATCAATCGATTGACCAGGTTCATCTTTGGTTGACCCGCTGGCAAGGGGCGGATGCGATCGCAACGGCTCAAGCCACCCTATCAGCTCTAAATGCATCCCAGGACAGTCGATTAATTGTCCCCCTCGTCACGGGCCAGTTTCCCTACATCATTAATCGTGATTCCCCATCGCTCCGCAACCTTCAGGGACAAGAGGCTTACATCGAAGACCTGTAAGCAGGCCTGTTATCTTCGTGTCCTATAAATCAAACAAATAAATCAAACAAAAGCCCTTGGGTGTTTAAAACACCCAAGGGCTTTTGTCTGTATGAAAGTATCTCAAACATGGTTCAGCTCACTGCGGTTGACCCATGCTTAAGATCTGTTCCTATGCCGACTTGCGTCGATCGTTTCTAGCCGCTAACCACTGTTGGAACACTAGACCAAAGAACGGCATGTCTTCAATCAAATAGCGCTTCCACAGCCGCTTAGGCTCTGACAGCGTGCGGTACAGCCACTCAAGCCCCAGCTCAGTAACAAATTCAGGTGAGCGAGGCTTGTGCTCTGCCTCAAAATCGATGGCCGCACCAACCGCTAGGAATGTTTTGATATTGGTCAGGGCATGGCGATGCTTCACAATCCATTTCTCCTGCTTAGGGGCACCAACGCCCACTACCAGGACATTGGCCGATGATGCCTGAATGCGTTCGATAATCGCCTTACATTCCTCAGGATTTTTCTCAAAACCAAAGGAAGGAGAATGAGCAGCGACGACAATTTCACGACCGATACGGGCATTGATCTTCTGCTGCGCTAGCTTGGCAACACCAGGGGCCGCACCCAACATATAAATTTTGACATCAGGATTATCCCGGTTATAGTCACAGAACCAAGGCAACAAATCAGAGCCTGAAATTTTATCACAAATGGGCGTGCCCAAAAATTGAGCGGCATACATTAAAATTTTGCTGTCGCAAACGCGGAAGTCAACTGCCTCGTACACATCGCGAAACTCTTGATCGTGCTGCAGCTTCATCAGATGATCCACATTTGGAGTGACGACTACACCACCATCGGTGGCTAGACGCTGCAGTAGTTCCTCCCGAGTAAGATTGTCTATTTCAACATCTAGGATATTTACTGTGGCGCTTTTGTTGGCAGGTAGGACTGGCAAACTGTGATGGGAGTCCGTGACATGCTGCGTTGAAGGGATAACCGAGCCTTGGTATTGCATGATTTTCAGAGGTTTTTCTTACTAACTAAATACAAAAAACAGTCACAACTTAAGATGAAAGGTAAAAACTGAAATCTCCAGTCCGAATAGAAAAGAACAATTCCCTTTAAAGCTAATGTTTGCCAGTGGTGAGCTGACAATTTGAACACCCATCTCAATAGCTTTATAACGCTTCTGTAGGGAGATTTCCGTAACTTGCCTACACTTATCGAATAAGCTTGATGAGACAATGAAGAGCCGATAAGAACATATCTAAGACCCCTAGGGAACACAAACTCAAAATCCTAAAGAGCAATATCAGACCAAACCGATAGCTCTATCTTAGGTAATGCTGACTATGGTCATGCTGACTATCCCGCCTAGCTAAGATATAACGCTTAAGTCGTCCTCACTCCACAAATCATCGAAACCCATCGAATAAACTTAATGTGATAGTGAAGACCTGATAAGACGGTATTGCATACCCCTCGCAAAGGAACCCCTAATAGCCCATTGACAGCACTAGACAAAGCGGTTTGCTCTGTCTTCCGTACAGCTGAGTTATTAATTAAGCGAATTTGATTAATAACCACCTGATTGCTCGTTGAAACTACTGATTACTTAGACGCAGGGTTATAAGCGATAGTTTCCTCATAATGGAAGATAAATTCAGTTATGTGGCGTTTGTTTTAAACTGAATTTTGTGTTTTGACCTAAAATTTAGGCGAAATAGCCTGAATTCAAAAACTCTTGTTGGCTTGACGAGTCATTGATTGAGCCTGCCCACCTACAAGCAAACCGTAAATATACAGTGTGGAAACTGAATGGCTGAGTACCATGGATTCCAGCTCAAGAGGCAGACTCAGTAAAATCCTACACGGGCTTCACACAACCTAAGCGAAATAGCCTGAATTCAAAAACTCTTGTTGAATTGACGAGTCATTGATTGAGCCTGCTCGCCTAGAATTAAACCGTAAATATACGGTGTTGAAACTGAATGGCTGAGTACTATGGATTTCAGCTCAAGGGGCAGACTCAGTAAAACCCTGCAGGTCTGAATGCAACCTAGATGAGACTGAATTAATAACTAAACTGGGGCGCTAGGATTCGAACCTAGGAATGACGAGACCAAAACCCGTTGCCTTACCACTTGGCGACGCCCCAACAATTTGATTTAAGCACCAAGACAACCAATACTTAGTTAATCCCAACTGCTAACTCAGATATAGTAGCAGCTTTTAGCCTGGTAGTGTCAATAGCTGCATCAACTTTTGTGCCATCGTTGAGTGAGGGGATGAAACGGTCTTTCTAAAAAGGTTATAGGCCAATATCTGGCAGCTGCAATCCTGCTCAGAAGGAGCAAATTCTCCAGCTGGCTGTATGGCATATTGGAACCTGATCGATCCGTCATCCTGTGCAGTCATAAGCCATGAATTCTACTGTCTACCGTGCCCCTTGGCCATTGACCAATGGTCTACTGATGACCATCCATGCTGGGCTATGGGCCGAGAAAAACTGGCAAACTACCCTGGCTGATCCCGAGCCAATTTACCGAGAAACGGTTTTCACAGGTGCTCAAGGGGTGCCCATTTTTGGTCTGGTGGCCATTCCGCCTCATCCTAAAGGCACCATCATTGGGACCTATGGCATCACGGGTGATCTTGATAATCAGTGGTTTCTGCGCATTATGGGGCGTAAAGCCTATGCCCAAGGCTATGCGGTGGTGATTTATGATTGGCGCGCCCATGGCAAAACTGCCAAATTATCCCCCACCCTAACCTCCGATGGTTTGTATGAAGGGGAGGATTTTGTCAGGATTGCCGCAGCGGCTAAGGCGATGGGCTGTCCGGCACCGTTTTGGTTTACGGCTTTTTCTCTGGGGGGGCTGCTGGCCTTATGGGGCGTTAAGGCGGCCCAAGATTTGCCAACATGGGGGGCAGATTTGGAGTTGACGTTGGATGATATTGGCGGCTGTGCTGTCATCTGTCCTGCATTAGAGTCGTTGAGATCGCTGCAATATTTGGTTAACGCTCCCCTGGGTAAATATCTTGAAAAAGCGATCACTCGCAAACTCAATCAGCTACTCTCCGGGCTGCAGCAAGATCATCCCGGGGCCTTTGATCCCGATGCCGTTGAGCGTGTGAGGAGTATTTGGAGCTTCGACCATGAAATGGTGATTGGGCGGCTTGGATTTAAATCTGTTGAGGACTACTACACAGCTACCAGTGGTTTATATCTTTTGCCAGAACTCCAAAAGCCCACATTGATCATCTATGCCGCTGATGATCCCCTCTTTGATCCCACTCTCTTGCCAGATATTCAGGCGCGGTGTGCGGCGAATCCGGCCATTGATTTGGTCCTGACGGCCCAGGGAGGGCATGTGGGTTATATCAGCAGTGCAGCCTGTCAACGGCAAATCCAAGATGCCGATCAGTGGTGGGCTTGGAATCGAGTATTGGACTGGTGCAATGATGTCCAGGAAAGTCTGGCGCCTGACCAGACCAAAATGCCGGTTTATTCAGCCTAGACTAGGGTAGCGTCCTGGCTATCTATGTTTCTTCAATCGCTGCACCTCCATCAGTTTCGCAACTACGGTGATCAGTCCGTTGAATTTTTGGCACCCAAGACTATCCTGCTGGGGGAAAATGCTCAGGGAAAGTCTAATCTGCTAGAAGCGGTGGAGCTGTTGGCTACCCTGAAATCCCATCGGACGAGTCGCGATCGCGACCTGGTCCAAACCGCCATGGCCACTGCCCAAATTCGAGCCCATCTCAAACGAGACTTGGGGGTGTCATCCCTCCAGCTCACCCTCCGCAGTGGCAGTCGCCGCACAGCCGTAATCAATGGCGAAACTCTTCGGCGTCAGCAAGATTTTCTCGGTCACCTCAATGCCGTGCAATTTTCCTGTTTAGACCTAGATCTGGTGCGGGGCGGTCCGGGGCAACGACGTACCTGGACCGATACCTTACTAATGCAGCTAGAACCCTTGTATGTCTACATTCTGCAGCAATATCACCAGGTGCTTAAACAGCGGAATGCCTTTATCAAACAGCAGACGGCGGAGAGAGCACCAGACCAGCCACCTCAGCTTGAGCCGACCCAGCTGGCCCTATGGGATGCCCAGCTAGTCACCCTCGGAACCCGTGTCATTAGGCGACGTGCCCGTATGCTCAAACGGCTGATTCCCATTGCCCAGTCATGGCACCAAGCCATTAGCGGTAGCACTGAGCAATTGGAGATTCGCTACGCCCCTAATGTTGAGCTTGCCAGTGGGCTGGACAGTGGGATCTACAGTGATGATGCCCATGAGATTCAACAGGCGTTTCTTGATCAGCTCAAAACCCGCACCACAGCTGAGTATTATCAGCGCACCACCTTAGTGGGTCCCCATCGAGATGACATTGACTTCTCGATTGACGACACGCCAGCTCGCCAGTACGGTTCCCAAGGACAGCAGCGCACACTGGTATTAGCCCTAAAACTTTCAGAGCTACAGCTGATTGAATCGGTGGTGGGGGAGCCTCCCCTGTTGTTGCTGGATGATGTGCTGGCTGAGTTGGACTTAAATCGCCAAAATCAGCTGCTCGATACGATCCAGGATCGTTTTCAAACCCTGATTACCACAACCCATCTGGGATCTTTTGACGCTAAATGGCTCACCTCCTCCCAGGTTTTACATGTGACCAACGGTCGCCTAGTTAGCAAATAGCTATCTTAATTTTCCCGTTTGCCAGGTTAGCTGATTGCTCAATTGTCTCTGGCCTAGGTAATGTTTTTGATGGCTGTAGTCAGTTTTTCAAGGGCTTCGTTAACCTCCGATGGGTTGACAATCAAGGGTGGAACAAATCTGATCACATTGGGGCCGGCCGGTACCAGTAACAACCCTTGGGCTGTAGCTGCTTTGACGATATCGAGAGATTTTAGTGGTGCTTCGGCCTTGAGTACCAGACCATTAATCAGTCCCCAACCCCGGACTTGCTCAAATAGGTGCGGGTAGGTATCCACTAATTTCAGTAACCCTTGGCGTAGTTGTTGTCCCCTGGCGCTAGCGTTAGCCATGAGGTGCTCTGACTCTAGGGTTTGACATACGGCTAGGGCCACACCGCAAACGAAGGGGTTGCCGCCGTAGGTGCTGGCATGGTCTCCGGGTTGGAAGACGTCGCAGCTAGATTTGCAGAGCATTGCGCCAATGGGGATACCGCCACCGAGGCCCTTGGCGACGGTGATCACATCGGGCTCAATGTCTAGATTTTCGTAGCCCCAGAGCTTACCGGTTCTGCCCACACCCACCTGGACTTCATCCAGGATCAGCAGGATCTTATGCTGGTCGCACAGCTCACGCACCCGCTTGAAGTACTGAATATTGCCCGGATTGACGCCCCCTTCGCCCTGAAGGGCTTCTAGGAGAATAGCGGCGACCTGGGGACCGTTGGCATTAAGGGATGCGATCGCACCTTCCAATGCCTCGATATCGTTATAGGTCACATAGTGAAACCCAGGGACCAACGGGGCAAAGTTCTTTTGGTATTTGGGCTGACCTGTGGCGGTAACGGTCGCCAGGGTGCGGCCATGGAAGCTGGCATGGGCGGTAATAATCACCGGCTCCTCGATGCCCAGCTCAGTGTGGCCATATTTCCGGGCCAGTTTGATGGCTGCCTCGTTAGCCTCAGCTCCTGAGTTACAGAAAAATACCCGGTCCGTACAAGAATGCTCGGTGAGCCATTGGGCCAAGGCCCCCTGTTCTGGAATGTAATACAGATTCGATACATGGTGCAGGGTTTGAATCTGCTGGGTCACAGCCTCCACCATCACCGGATGGGCATGGCCCAGGGTGCAGGTGGCGATCCCGGCCACAAAGTCCAAATATTCATTGTCCTGGTCATCCCACACGCGGCAGCCTGCCCCATGGGTCAAGGCCAGGGGAAAACGACCGTAGGTGGTCATCACATGGCTGTCGAATACCTCGGGTTTAAAGGTTTTGGAGGACTTTGACCCAAAGGCCTTAAAGGGGAGTTTAGCAAGCTGTTTTAGATTGACCACGAACTGACCTCTTCTTCTATGTCGCGTTTGTAGCAACTGACCAATGCATTGGTCGGTTGCGGCTCAGGTTAGCTTTGGAGCTCAAAGTTTGCAGGAATGTCTATGCTCCTGACTAACCTGACGGATGTTATTTCTCTAAGATGATTGTAGGCAATCATCCTGGCATTAACCGTTAGAAGAATTGATAGATGTGGGCAGTTTTTTAGGGGGGTGGGGAGCCTCGGCCCGACGGCTGCCGTCATGTCTAAGCTGTCTGAGGCGCTTGCGAATTGCTTCATCACCTAAAGCAGCAGCTTTTCGGGCATGCTTAACCCATTGATGTTAGTTGATAGGTTCTGGTTGTCCCATGACGATTATTACGGCTGTCCAAAAGGGTGATGAGGTTGCGATCGCATGCGATACCCAAATTAGCAGTAGCGATAGCGGTCTGATGCTTCTGGCCGAATACCAGGTCAATGCCTCCAAGCTCATTACCTATGGTGAAAGCATCTTAGGCGTCTCTGGCTCCTGTGCCGTGATGCGAATCTTTGAAGACCTCCTAGGGCGTAGCGAGCCAGCTCGGCTAGCGTCACGGACAGATGTCTTTCGTTGGTTATTGGCTCAGCAGGATACCCTCAAGTCCGACTACTACATGAAAACAGACAACGGCAATGATAAAGGCCAGCCCACTGAATCCCAGTGGCTCACGGCCATGTTGATCAATCCCTATGGTATTTTTTCCATTAACCCCTACCGCCAGGTCAATGAATACTCCAAATTTTGGGCCGTGGGATCAGGCTGTCGATTTGCCCTGGGAGCCTTAGAAATTCTCTACCAACAACCCCTAACCGCTACCGAAATTGCCAGGGAAGCCGCCCTAGTTGCCACCAAGTTTAATCCTGGCTGTTCTGAACCCGTCTTCGTGCAGACAATTCAGAAACAGCTGGACCATGGCACCGGATCGGAAACGGCATCGAGCTAACTATTGAGCTGACGATAGAGCCATCCCCACCCTGGTTAACTCTATCGTCCAGACCGTTTCAAGGTTTGTAAATCTCTCTGCAAATCGTCCACATCCAACGGCTGCCCACCATAGCGCCAACTCACATAGCGATCGACCATTTGACGCACCAAATTAGCCTGGCTAAAGTCCTCCCGCCGTTGTAAACCCACCGCATATTCCAACGGCGTTTGGCTAGCCCGTTTGCCATAACCCTGCTGGTGTAGCAGCCACAACATCTGCTGGTAAATCTGCTCGGCGGGGGCTAGACGTCTCAACCGGAGACTACGCCGCCACCGTTGCCAGCCCTGCCAACCGAGCCAGCCCAAAAAGCCAAGTCCCGTCAGGCCCACGGCCCACCAAATGACACTGAGCCAGCCCTGGCCATTAAACCGGGATAAAAATCGCAGCAGTATGCCCAGCACCATGACCAGGAGTTGGAACCCACGCTGGATCACCCGGATAACAGGGGTAGGTAACGCCCCCTCTAAAAATTCCCATAGTTGGCGCAGCACACTAAACGGGTTGGCCCCATCGTCTTCGGGGGAGAACAACAGACTATTGGGAATGGGGTTGAAGTAAAACCAGCCCTCTCCTGGAAAATAGACCTCAGTTTGGGCATAGGCGTCAGTATTGCGAACAATATAAAACCCAGTGAAGGGATTAAACTGCCCGGGTCCAAAGCCGGTGGCCAGTCGAGCTGGAATGCCAACGGAGCGGAGCATGATAGTCAGCACGGTGGAAAACTGATCTCGAGTGCCCCCTTGATACTTAAACAAAAAAGTACTGACCAGATCTTCACCCTCTTCGAAATAGGGCAGATCCTTTTCAATGGTGTAGTTCTCCTGCAGGACCTGGGTCAGGAATGTGGCTTTTTCGTAGGGGGTGTTGAGGGGCGTTTCAGAGGTGGCTAACCAGCGTTCAGTTTCAGTGCGGATGCGATCGCGAATCTCGTCTGGCATTTGTAAATAATGCTTGCGAATGGAGTCTGCATAATCCGTTCGACTCTGGTTTAACCGCTCCCCATTGCGCAACGGCACTTGGGAAACCACCGTATAGGTCAGACCTTCGGGCAAAAGACCGGATGGGCGCAACGCTCCCTCAGGGTCCATGGCTAGCTCCTCAGCTGGAAAATAAACCGCTTCTGGCCAATACAGCACCGGCACCAGATTCTGAAAGTCCTGCACCATGGTGTAGGTTTGCACCACTTCCTGGGTTGGCCCAATGCTCTGGGGGCCAACGGGTAAAAACCGAGAAGACAAGGGCGTACGACCCAGATCGATCAGGTTTTCCCCGCGGGACACATTCCATCCTTGGCCCGTATATTCATCAAAGGCCATAACCCGCCAAAAACCGGCTTGTTGCGATCGCACCCGCATCACCACCTGCGGTTCCAGCTCCCCCCTCAGATTTTGATTAATCCGCCGATTAAACCCGTAATAAAAATCAGTACTGATGCGGCCAGGGCCTGTTTCCGGACTGCCATTCCCACCGTCACCATTGCCCTGTGCAGGGTCATCGCCGTTATTCCCTCGACTGACATAACCTGGATTAAAAATCTGTCGCTCTGTCACATCCCCAGTCACATCCACGCTACCGCTGGCCGGAAATGTCTGGAGCTGATACCCCGGCAATCTAGGCATGGCAATAAATATCGCCATACCTAAGGAAAGGACAATCGCCACAATACCCCCCAGCTGTCTCAAGGGTAAGCCCGTCGATACCCGCCGCCAATCTAGGAGCCCCAGCCGAGAGCGATAATCCAGCACCAGCACTGGCAAGGCCAGCAAAAAAAATAAAAGCAAAAACGGGCCAAACATTAAAGTTTGGCTGATGGTAGCGGCCACCCCCATCAGCACAAACCCAATCATCATGGAATAACCCAAGTCCTTACGACGCGGCAGGTCAAAGCTATGGAGTACCTGCAAATGGATCAATAGCTCCGCCAGTACAATCCGCGTGTCGCCAGGCACCTGCAACATCCGGCCCAGAAAAAATGCCAGGGCTACCAACATACCCAGGGCAATCAAAAACTTAGCCGCAATATTCCGACGGCGACGGCTGCGCCAACTCCAATAGGCCCCTGCCCCACTGAGGGGAATCGCCAACAGATTCCACAAGGACGTATCAGTTACCCCCAGGGCTGCGACACTGAGACTACCAATCCCCACCGTTACCAAACACTGCACTAGCACCCGCAGCCAAATAGAATCTTCAGACACCGATGGCGGCAGGGTCGATGACCGCTGCCGCCATCGTGAGAACAAACCTCGGGGCGGAGTATTCAGGGTAGAAATAGGAGTAGCCATACTAGTAGACGCACGAAAAAACCGAAAATTGGCGTGGTTCTATCCTAGCTGGCCTAATTCGCAGATGGTTCTACCACCATCAATGAAAATCGCAGCGGTCGTTGATCATCATCATCCAAGGAAACTTCCAAGGAGTAAGCCCCACCAATCACCGGAGCCGTTTGCGCCAGTGTTAGGATGCCTGCCTCTGGGCGAGATGATTGACTATCTGCATCAGCACCCACCAGTTGGATACTGCCGCCAGTCGGCATGGTTGCATTGATAATCAAGACTGCACCCGTATAGTTCACATCCACATGAACCACGCCCTGGGGTGTGACCCAGTCGCGGCTAATGGTGGGCTCTGCCGTCGATACCGTTAACGCGAGTGCCGACATGATTTCCATCGATGCCAACATGGTCAAGGCGATTTGCTGCTCTGGTGTGGCCTGGTCATAACCACCTGCAAGGTTTTCAACTTCCTGTAGGGTTGCCTCGGCTAAGGCTGACCCAGATCGGTAAGCCGGAGTGAGGACAATATTGGCAATGGGCTCTAGAGCGTCTAATGAGTCTGGGAAAAGGGCCTCAACAATCTGCACGAGTTTGACGCCCTGCTTTTGCGTAGACTGGGCCATATTTTGGCAGCGGTCTAACAAAGCTTGCAGAACTGTCTCCGGCAGTTTGCTTGAGATACTAAACCGGAGTGGGTTTTCAAGCCACAGACGGCTGATAGGTTGAGCATAGGCAGGCATGGATATCTCAGCTGGATATTCACGCACCTCAGCTTCCCAAGGAAACAGCGGGGGGCGGTTAGCAAATTCCGTTTGGAATCGGTGCTTTAAAAGTGTGTGGAAACGATCTTGCACAGTGGTTTTATCTCCGAAGTTAAACGACTGACCCGTTTCAAATAAAAAATCAAATGGCACAGTGTCAGATCCGACTTCAGATGCACAAACTGCTGATGGGTTGGATCCTGTCGATGGGGTAGGCTCCCTCCCTGATTTAGGGGATGCCGAGCGGTCAAAAGTTAAAAACTCTAGTAATAAGCGTTTCAAATTTTCTGACTCACTATTCATGGTTGAATGTCCCTGATCCGGATAATAAAGCCGATGTGTAAAAAAAATAGCTCAGTTGGCTGCATAAAAAACGACGATCCATTGGCAGATCGCTAACCTACTGACAGGTTACGTAACTCCCACGCTTGTTCAAGCAATTTAGACCAATGTTTTCTAATCTGTGTCAAGCTCAGACCCAGGGATTGAGATATATCCGTATCGGAAAGCCCCTGCTGCTTGAGCTGCAGCAGCTTGGCCTGACTTTGGTCCATTTTGGCCTGTAAGTGATCCCACTGTTGAGGTGTGAGTCCTAAGTTTTTTTCTAACTCAATGCCCAGCCATTCATGCACCAGTTCCCAGTGATGGGTGAGGGCAAAGCGGAGCAGATGGTACTTAAAACGCTGTTGTAGGTAGTCCCTTTCTCTGGATGTCAGCCCTAGCAGTTCTTCAATTTCGTTGGCGGGCAGATCCATTAGGCGCAAACTAAAGTAGTCGGCGCAGTCCTCTTGCTTTTTATCCTTGAGGTAGACCATCAGCTCATCCACCACCCGATCCCGTAGGTTATCCTCCGGCTGGATGTCCGACTGAAGTAGGATCTCTTCCCGCAGCCGTTGGACAGGGGCATTTTTCCAGCTTTGTTCATTGTCATTGGCAGCCTCGGTAGCTTGCTCAATATCTACAGCGGTTTCTGGGGGTTGCTGTTTAGAAAAGGTTTGGGCTCGTAAAATAATCAACTGCTGGCTACGGCCCCGTCGCAAGGGAATGCGACGTTTGCCGTATCGCTCGGTGAACGCCATGTATTCTGCCAGTTCTAGGGCCGTACGGGGCTTATACTCAGCTGGCAGCTGGTTTTCCCGGCGAAAGGCGTTGATGGCTTCGCTATAGAAATTTTGTAGAAAATCTTCAATGAGTGAAAGGCGGGCCTGATAGCTGGTTTGGGTATAAGGGACCGAAATGTAGCGATAGATAATAGCACTGAGGGTACTATGCAGTTCGATCCGACCCCGTTCAGAGCTAAGTTTGTAATAGCGACTGCACTGGTCAACTCGATGGTGAGCTAGGTTAAATGCCCAACTTTTTACATCTCCGGAGTCTTGAATGCGTTGACTTTCTGTACAAATACGAAGCGATTCGCTACAGATGCGCTCGGCCACAGTCTGACAGCTTCTTTCGGCGGTCCTGGTCACTTGCTTTAGCAACTGTAAAACGTCGGTATTCAGTGCTTTTTCAAGTGTTGTAGATGTTTCCTCAAGCATTAGCAGCGGAGTCATTAGAACGTGCTCGTCCCAGGCAATACCTCACCTGAGCATAGACAGTTTTCCGCCCGTTCTAACAAAAGTCAGTAATTTTCACGAAACTATCAAAAAAGTCGGATGGATATTGAAAAACAAATTCAAATTTTGATTGATGATGCTCCGGATCAGAGCATAGGTCAGGCAGTTTTGCTGGTAGCTCCGCTACTAAAGGAAATTGCAGAACAGCTGCCGCAGGAAATATATTATGTCGTCCAATCCCTAGGGCAGGGTTGGGTGATAACCACCCTACGCGGTCGCCAAGATCCGCAAGCAACGAAGACGGTGGTCTATGCCTACCCTTCCTTAGCGGCGGCGGCAGTAGGTCAGGCAGACAATCCCCAGATGATGGCGTTGCCCCATCCGAGTACCCATTTACTATTTCAACTCCTATCCATGAAGCAAGTAGATAGCATTATTTTTATGCAGGAAAAGGGTCAGGGCCAGGGCGTTGAGGTGCCGAGAACCATGCTGGAGCAGGTTATGCGGGCACAGCTCCAGCAGCTGGCAGAGCAGCAGGATCCCCCGACGGAGATTGCCTAACCTTGGCTACAGGCTTCCTGCGTTACCCGATGGCGATACTCAAACATATCGTTTAGTCGTTGGAGTACAAACCCGCTAATCATCGGCTCACTGACCCATGCCATCGGTAGGGTAAAGGTAATATCGTCCGTCAGTCGTGTCTGATTACCCTCGGGTAAAAACCGATGGCGATGGGTCCAGGCATCTAGCGGACCACTTGCTTGAATGTCGGTAAAAAGTCGGTTGGGTTCGTATTCGTCGGTGTGGCGGGCTATCCAGGTAATGGGAATAGGCCCAAGCCACAGGCGAAACTCGCTGAGAGCTCCAGGGCCGAGGCCGCCTTCTCGACGGACGGCCTCAACGGGTTGCCAGGGGGGGGTGAGGAGATCAAGAATATCGGGTCGTTCGTGGAAGCGCCAGACGGTTTCGGGTGCTGCCGCGATCAGGCTCGTGTATTGAAAGGTGGTCATGGGACGTCCCTAGGGGTGGCGCTAAAATAGACTTAGCACATCGACGCCAACACCCAGGACTACACCGATGTCTGTGCCGTCATTAAAGGCTGCATTGACCCGAGCTGTGCCTGTAATGAGGTCATTAATCGGTACATCTACCCCAGCTGTCACCAAGGGGCTCAATTCAAATTCATCGAACTCCACACCGACGCCCGCACCGATAAAGGGATGAACCCTAAACTGGTCAACATTCTGTGTCTTAGGAAATCCGGTAGTGAGGGCAAATGATGCAAAGTTATCTCCCCCCAGCACCGATGCTGAATGAATGGATAAGCTGTCGGTCAATGAAAACCGACCGACTAGGGAAAACCCGCCATCTCCTAATTCTGTGTCGCCATCATCGGATACTCCAATGGTGCCACCAACGCCAAAGTAGTTGATGCGCTCATTATCATCGCGCCTTTGGGCAACCACCGCTTCCGGTGTCAGGGTTTGGGCAAAACTAGGGTCCACCACTAGCAATAGCAGAGTAGTCACTAAGCTGAAGGATCCTAGGCTTTTGATAGCAGACATCATCATTGGAAATCCCAAAAAACGGCTAGAGATTAGAGATTAATGGTCACAAGCGGTGACGGACATCTGTCACCATGTGTGAGCCTACTACATCCCTAGGCTGATAGCTACTCCTAAAGAGATACTATTCTCTAACAGCAGTCCATAAAAGTCTTGCATCTTAGAGAAGCGTATAGTGTGAAAACCGACAGAAAAATCTGTTGGGAAGTGCCTTGCAATCCAATCGCGTAATTTATCTTGTTATGGTTGCAATGGCAAACAACAACTCGACCAGCCACAACTCGACCAACAACTCGACGAAGTTGTTCCTGGTGGATTGGCTAAGGCTGATGCATCTTTTCCTAAAATAGGAAATAGCGCTGGGCCATGGGGAGCACCTCTGCTGGTTCACAGGTGAGTAATTGCCCATCTGCTCGTACTTCATAGGTTTCAGGGTCTACTTCCATGGCTGGTAAGTAGTCGTTGAGCTTCATGTCTGCTTTACTCAGGTCACGGCAGCCTCTGACAGCTACTACCCTTTTCTGTAGACCAATTTGAGTCGCAATGTCAGCTGCCATCGCCGCCTGGGACACAAACGTCAGTGATGTACTAGCAATGGCTCCACCAAAAGCTCCAAACATGGGGCGCATATGCACCGGCTGTGGCGTTGGAATACTGGCATTGGGGTCGCCCATCTGGGCCCAGGCAATGACCCCACCCTTAATGACCAGCTCGGGTTTTACTCCAAAGAATGCGGGCTTCCACAGGCAAATATCCGCCAGCTTGCCCTCTTCGAGGGAGCCTACCTCATGGCCGATGCCGTGGGTAATGGCTGGGTTGATGGTGTACTTGGCCACATAGCGCTTGGCTCGATGGTTGTCGTTGCGATCAGAATCTTCTGCTAGGGCACCGCGCTGCACCTTCATTTTGTGGGCGGTCTGCCAGGTGCGGATTACCACTTCCCCCACCCGGCCCATGGCCTGGGAGTCGGAGGCGATCATGCTAAAGGCCCCTAGGTCGTGCAAAATATCTTCGGCGGCGATGGTTTCCCGACGAATGCGGGACTCGGCAAAGGCTACATCTTCAGGAATGCTGGGGCTGAGGTGATGACACACCATCAGCATATCCAGGTGCTCATCCAGGGTATTACGGGTGTAGGGGCGGGTGGGGTTGGTGGATGAGGGCAGCACGTTGGCTTCACCGCACACTTTGATAATGTCCGGGGCGTGGCCCCCCCCAGCCCCTTCGGTGTGGTAGGTGTGAATCACCCGATGCTTAAAGGCGGCGATGGTATCTTCCACAAAGCCAGCTTCGTTGAGGGTGTCGGTGTGGATGGCTACCTGCACGTCAAAGGTGTCGGCGACGCCCAGGCAGGTGTCGATGGTGCCGGGGGTGGTGCCCCAGTCTTCGTGGAGTTTAAGGCCCATGGCTCCAGCCTGTATCTGTTCGATCAGGCCGTTGGGCTGGGCGCTGTTGCCTTTTCCCATAAAGCCTAGGTTCATGGGAAATGCATCTGCTGACTGCAGCATGCGGTGGATGTTCCAAGCACCGGGGGTGCAGGTGGTGGCGTTGGTGCCGGTGGCTGGCCCGGTGCCGCCACCGATCATGGTGGTCACACCGCTGGCAATGGCGGTATCGATCTGCTGGGGGCAGATGAAGTGAATGTGGGAGTCAATGCCCCCAGCGGTGACGATCATGCCCTCCCCTGCTACGGCTTCGGTGGCGGGGCCGATGATGATGTCTACATTGTCCTGAATATAAGGGTTGCCTGCTTTCCCAATTTTGGCAATGCGGCCATCCTTGATGCCGATGTCCGCTTTGACGATGCCCCACCAGTCCAAAATTAGGGCGTTGGTAATGACCATATCCACGGCACCGTCGGCGCGAGTGATGGGGGACTGTCCCATGCCGTCACGGATGACCTTGCCACCGCCAAACTTGACTTCATCCCCGTAGGTGGTAAAGTCCTGCTCCACTTCAATCACCAGGGCGGTATCTGCTAATCGAACCCGGTCACCCACTGTGGGGCCATAGGTTTCAGCATAGGCGCGGCGATCCATGCGGTAGCTCATCGGGGTCTCCTAGCGTAGGGGGGTAAAAAGCAAAGCCATTGGATAGCTTACGCTAGCTCAGGAACGCCGATGGATATATCGCGAACATTTTAAATAATTAGCTCAGGATGCACCTAGCCCAAGCTGGACCTTTGCCCAAGCTGAGAACGAGGTGTCCTGTTGCATCGCCCTGCTACCCCGCACAGGCTTCCCGGCTGGGCAACATTAACACCTCGCCATCGGTGTCTTTCCAACGTAGCCAGCCTTCTTCTTCGCTGGCACCGGCTAGGGGCTCACAGCCATTGGTCGGGCGGGTGATGCGGACGCGGATCCAGTCGTCTTGGATCTCTAGGGGTTCGATCAGACTGTTGGGGCTGACCAGGCTAAGGACATTGCGGCCCCGTTCGGGTTGCGATCGCAACACTTGGGTATCCTCCTCATTGCGCAGAGACAGCATTTCAGCTTCTGCTAACCGGTCTTCCCAGGGATAAAACGCTAGTGCCAGACCGCGATCCTCCAGCTGATTGCGATGAATCCAGGCACTGCCACCGTCGGTATACTGCACTTGCAACCAGCCATCCTCACGGGCTTCCAGGATCGGAAACGCCAGCAGGGAGGAATCCACACTGACCATGGTAAAACGAGCGTCACGGCCAATGGCAAAGGCTTGTTGACCGTTGGGAATCAGCCAGCCCTGCCAAATCCAACCCCAATGGTCACCACCGGGTTGACTATAAAGGGGCAGTTCCACCGAGGATAGCCAACTCGCATTTTGACCTGAACGCGCCTTTGGAGAGAGATAACCTACGCCCAGGGATAGATCTGTGTCAGCCAGATCCACAATACCTGCCATGTCAGGGCTGATGGCCGCAGGCAGAGCTGCCTCTGCTGAACCATTCCCAGAGGTTTGACCCAGTGCTGGTACATGACCTAACAGCAGAGTCCCTTGTAGGCAAGCGATCGCAGCAAAATGGTGTAGTCGCAACATAGTCAATGTCAGTTAATCTCAGAATGCATTTTCAGTTGACATGCTCCCGTGAGCCGCCGTTGGCTTATGCCCTATTTTCACAACAGAGCAAATCAGTAAATAACTGCTATCCAGGCGTTCCTTTCCTGATTCAAGCGGTTAAACCCCATATCAGTCATAATCAATCTTTTGTTGCTTTGCCATCCGGCACGTTGCCGATTTCTCAGCAGCTTTACAAACTCCCTTCGATGCGTTGGTTAAAGCCATAGACTTGGCGTGATCCAGCTAGGGTCACCAACGTAACAGAACGCTCATCCCCCGGTTCAAATCTGACCGCTGTCCCTGCTGGGATATCCAGCCGCATCCCCTTCGCCTGGTCCCGTTCAAATTGGAGGGCATCATTCACTTCATAGAAGTGAAAATGGGAACCCACCTGAATCGGTCGATCGCCACCGTTGGCCACCGTCAATGTGACTGTGGGGCGACCGGCATTCAGCTCAATGTCGCCGTCTGCGGGTAACAGTTCCCCAGGAATAATAGTTTGACTAGTTGAGCTATCGGACATTATCGCAATCCTCCAAGTTGACTAATTAAATCCTGCTGCATTTGATCCAGCTGGTTTTTCACCGTTGCCAAGGCTGCCCCTAATTCCTGATCTAGGGATTGGGAGTGTTTTTTCAAGTCGGTCAGTCCCATATAGTGGGCGACTTTCAAGGCTAGCTCCACCGGTACCTTAAAGTCCGGTAGCACGCCGCTGCCTTCCCAGTTAGCACCCGTCACCGGGTTAACCACTTGTCCCATAGGCAAGAACATCCAGAAATGATCGTGGAGTCGCTGTCCGGCCCCTGGGTTGGCCTTGCCAGCCGTTGTTTCACCAATTAAGGTGGCCCGTTTGAGCTGTTTGAGGGTATAAGCAAATTCCTCCGCCGCCGTTGCTGTTTCTGGTCCGATCAACAGATAAATAGGACGATCCAAATAGCGGGGGCCACCCACATGGGGGATGGTCCAGCTTTGCTGGGTCCGGTTTTCTGCGGGCCAGTTCACATCGCTTAGGTGTACCGCTGGATAGGCGGGCAGCAAATAGCTACAGAGTAGTGCCACCATGCCCGGCGACCCTCCCCGGTTGTATCGCAGATCAATAATTAGCCCTTGGGTATGGGCGATGCAGGTCATGGCTGCGGCTAGGGTGTCCCCGGCAAACTCGGGTGGTTCAAACCCATATAGTTGCAAAAAACCTAGGTTCCCTGCCAACCGTTCCACCCGGTTAATATCGAAGTTACGGCGCTGGCTCTGCTGCGCTTGATAGGCTAGCTCCTCAGCCGTTGGGGGCGTGTCGGCACTCAGTTCTGGCAGCGGTGTGGGGCTAAAGTACACCCGCATACTGCGATCTTCGGTCAGGGTTTGTAACTGAGTGGTGAGGGTTTCTGCTAACTGATAGCCGCTGACGATGTCGCCATAGCCGCCCCCGTTCAGCCGCTGACGAATATCTGCCTGGGCCTTGGCGGCCGCCTGGGGTAAGGCATAGCGATCGAGGGCCTCAGCTACCGCCTCAAGCACAAGGGTACGACTGACCAGATCTAGATCAATATCCTGGAGATTGCCATCCTGCAGATCGCCACCAGCCCTTACAGAACCATCAGAACTATCCGACTCAACCATAAAAATATCTAGGCAATACGTCTACACAATCGAATTTTGGCTGTGCGGATGTTGCATGCAACCTTTCCTACTGAATGGGGTTATGTACGGTAACTAGCTTAGTCCCATCTGGGAACGTCGCCTCCACCTGTACTTCGTGAATCATTTCGGCAATGCCATCCATCACGTCATCTCGACCCAGTAGCGTGGTCCCGTAGCTCATGAGATCCGCCACCGTACGGCCATCCCGTGCCCCTTCCAAAATGGCGGCAGAAATGTAGGCAACGGCTTCTGGGTGGTTGAGTTTCACGCCTCGCTCCTTACGGCGTTCGGCCACTAGGGCAGCGGTAAAAATCAGTAGCTTATCTTTTTCTTGGGGAGTGAGTTGCATAGGAGGGGGAGGAAACTGACCACAACAGAGATATTAAACCAAGAAATGCTCGGGACGAGTCTCCTTCCCTGGATCGCTCACTCCCCAAGACCTTGGAAAGTCTGCTCACCCCCCTGACCTAGACTCCCCAAACCCTGGGTATATAGGCCTTTTTACCTAATGTCTCCGTTCGTAGATATTGCCAAATATGCATAAAGTACTGCCGAGCCATTTGACTAGAGGGGCCTCGGTAGCGAACCACTAGGCCTTGCTCTAGCTGGGTAACCCCTAACTCCCCTGGGGTGGGGCCTTGGGTCTCGATGAGGGTTCTGATGGCCGTGATGTGTTCGGAGGCCATGGCTTGTCCCAACAACAGGAATGTGCCCACCACAGGGTATCCGGCTAATCCATGGTAGCTGTGTAGGACTTCAGTGCCCCCTGTGAGCTGTTGCCGATCGATCCATAGCGGTGTGCCTTGCTGCCAGATTTCGGTTTGCGATCGCCAATGCCCCTGGGTCAGGGTTTCCCCCCTGGCACTGCGGCCAAACCGGGTAACATCCCACCCAATCCACACCCCACTCGGTTCCAGCTCGACCCTAACGGTTTGGCGAAACCGCCCCCCGTTGAACAAAATTAGCTCCTGGGGTAGCCATTCCACATAGGCTCCCGGCTCCACCGTCATTCGAATCGTTTGCTCCGCCCAGTTATCTTCGGTGCGATACACCTTGTGGGCGGCGGCGGTGGTGATCAATGCCTGGGTGTCGGTCTCAGCGGTGATGGCTATATCCAGCTGATCGCCCCCCACCATGCCCCCAGCGGTGTGCACAATGACACTCTGGCAGTTGTTGGGGGCTGCGGCTGGATAAAACGGTCGCTGAATTCGCAGGGGAGCTGTGCTGTAGGCTCTTTTAGGAAAGGTTTTTCCGTTGATTTTGGCAAATTGAAGATCGAGGCTGCCGCGCCAACATTGATCTTCCTGGGTTGGTTGTTCTGCCTGCACCTGGTCGATGGTTTTCATTAATGTTCCATGCCTGCTTTGGTCCGGTTATTCCCATGGTGGGCACAGCACAGCCTCCTTACTTTTTCTGGCAAAATTGCTCAACGCATCGCACAAATATTTCTACCCCAGTGCCCAGGACGGTTTCGTCAAAATCAAACCGAGGGTGATGGTGGGGATAGTCCAGGTTTAATTCGGGGTTCGCCGAGCCTAAAAAGAAATAACAGCCGGGTTTTTCCTGCAAAAAGAAGGACATGTCTTCACCCCCCATGGTTTGGCATTCGGGCACCACTCCAGCTGGGGTTTCAATCACAGAGCTGGCAACGGATCTAACCAATTCTGTGATGGTTGGATCATTAATCACCGGGGGGTAGAGCCGTTCATAGTCAAACTGGTAGCTGGCTCCATGGGCCTGGCACAGTCCGGCAATAATGGCCTCCATGCGCTCGGGTAAGAGGTCTCGATAGTCTGGGTTAAAGTAGCGTACGGTACCGCTCAGACGGGCCGTGTTGGCAATTACATTCACCGCTGTCCCTGCTTGAAACTCCCCCACGGTGACAACGGCTGATTCGATCGGGCTAATGTTGCGGGCCACAATGGTTTGTAGGGCGTTGACCACCTGGGCCCCCACCACAATGGAGTCGATGGTTTGGTGGGGCAATGCGCCGTGCCCACCGCGCCCCTGAATGGTGCAGTGGAAATACTCGGTGGCGGCCATCAGGGGGCCACTGCGCACCCCCACCGTCCCCAGGGGGAGGTTATTCCAGATGTGGAGGCCAATGATGGCGTCTACTTCGGGGTGGCTGAGCACCCCGGCTTCGATCATGGGCTTAGCGCCGCCAGGGCCTTCCTCCGCCGGTTGAAAAATGAATTTCACGGTGCCAGCGAAGGTGTCGCGATGTTGGGACAGATAATGGGCTGTGCCCAGGGCAATGGTGACATGGCCGTCGTGGCCGCAGGCGTGCATTTTGCCGTCATGCAATGACCGGTAAGGCACCTGGTTCAGTTCTTGGATGGGTAGGGCGTCCATGTCGGCTCGGATGGCCAGAACTGGCCCTGGGCTGCTGCCTTCAACCGTGGCGACAATGCCTGTTTTGGCAATGCCGGTCTGGTGGGCAATGCCCCATTGGGTGAGTTGTTGGGTGATAAAGTCAGCGGTGAGATTTTCTGCGAAACTTAGTTCGGGACGCTGGTGGAGGTAACGCCGCCATTGCACTAGCTGGGATTGTAGGGTTTGAATCTGGGCCCGCACCTGGGGCGGTGTTTTGGAGATTTGCGTATTGAGGGGCAACGTAGAAACCATAGGACCTTAGCAGACACAACCGTTACAGTTACTGTTATAAACCGTAATCCTATAAACCAATCCTATAAACCTATTTTCAGGCCACCCAAAATGCTGCGGGCATGATGGCCTCCAGGGTGAGCTGACGCGCGGCAGAGCTAAGCTGCTCTAAGTCCGTGGGATCTTTAAAGTAGGGCAGCACTCCCAGGATGGGGATGCGGGTGAGGTTACTAAGCATGGCCGGTGGGGCTAGGTGCTCCAAGTTTTTTTCGGCGTCGGGGGTGGAGCAGTTGAGGACGATGCCTTGGAGCTGGAGCTGGTGTTGACGGGCCAGGGCGACATTGGCTACGGCGTTTGCGATCGCACCCAACTTCACCGGCACCACCAGCACCACTGGCAGCCGCCAGTCCGCCGCCAGATCCGCCACCGTCATCTCATCCGTCACCGGTGACCCCAGCCCCCCCAGACCTTCCACCAGCACCCAGTCACATTGCTGACCTAACGTGACATATCGGTGCCAGGCAGGAGCCAAATCCACCGTCCTATGCTCCAACGCCGCCGCAATCGGCGGAGCCAAAGGAGCCTGGTAAAACACCGGGTTTAGCTCCTCCAAGGACTGTTCCAAATCAAATAATTGTTGAAATAATTCCCGATCTCCCCGCCCCGACTGGATTGGTTTCAGTACCCCCAACCGCCGGGAAGCGCAATACTGTCGCCAATAGGCCATCAGAGCACAGGTCAATACCGTCTTACCACAATCCGTATCCGTCGCCGCAATTAATAATCCACTCACTATTTAGCCAATAGTGGGCCTTGCCCACCCTACGAATTTTTCCTTTTCTAAAATATGGAAATCCCTAGACAACCTAAGGATTTCCCTGACCCACAATTTGCACATCCAAGGTAAACTCCGCCGCACTGCTCGACCGCACATCTACCTCATAATCACCCCCCAAAGGTAAATAGCTGTTCCAATACAGCACCCCTTCCGCATCCGCAATCGGTTCTCCTCCTGGAAATGACACATCAAAGGTGACTGGGCCACTAGCCTGGGTAATTTTCACCGTAATAATCTGTCCCTGTTGGGCATTCACCACATACTTCTGCACTCGGCCAGGTCCCACCGAGTTCGCTAACAACGTCCCCGTTTGCCCTTCAGGAAATAGCACCCGCTGAGAAGAAACCTGTTCCTGCACATCATCGGGTGACCCACCATCCGATTCACCGTCCCCAGACCCACTACCATCCTGCTCTGCCCCGGTATCCCCGCTATCACTGCCGTCCTCCTCCGGTGACAAGGGGATATCGGTATCCTCCTCAGGACTACCAGTGCCCGCTGCGGCTAGGGATAGCCCCAGCCCATAGGTTCCCTCCTCTGTGTCGCGGGTAGTCTCCACCTGCACACTATAGCGGCCATCCTCGGGCAGTTCCCCCTGCCAATCCAACACCTGCTGACCCCCGCTTAATGGCTTGCCCTCAGGATCTAGCACCGACAGAACCACCCCCTCCCCTTCTAAGGATGTACTCAGGGTTTGTCCCGCTTTCCCCTCAAACGCGTAGTCAACGGTGTCGCCTTGCCGAATCTCTCCCTCAACGGTTTTCTGCTCACCCACCACTAGCTCGATGTCAGAGACATAGTTGGTGGGGCCATCCGGTTCCAAGGGCTTAGGTTGAGAGGCATCAGGCTGTTTATTCCCTGGGTTTTTGGTAGAGTCCAACTCCTCCGGCAGTGGTAGCCGTTGCACTTGATTTTCCTGGGCAGGTGGTTCTGGCTTCAAGACATAATTCACCGTAGCCCAGCCCCCCACTCCGGCTAAGGTCGTTGCCCCCACAAACATGGCTGTCAAGACCAATGGATTATCCAATGCCCCCTGCTGCCGTTTGGACGATGTCACCACCTGGGTTTTAGCCCCAGCCGGGCGGGTGCCTGATCGCCCTGTTCCGTCAGCGCCCACTGTTCCCATGGGGCCATGCCCAGAGGTAGTCCTAAGTTGTGTGCTAGAGCTATCCATTGGGCTACTGACCGCCACCGTCCGCATTTCAGAAATCGGTAGCGGTTGTGGTGCCCTCGTCACCGTCGGATTTTGCCCAGGGCTGCTAGGGGTGGGCCCCCTCCCCTGCAATGCCTGGAGCATTTCACTGACTGACTGATAACGATCCGTGGGACGATAGCTCAGGGCTTTGTCTAGCACCGCCGCCAGCTGATCGCTGACCTGCACAAACGGCCGCCATTGCCAGCTCAGAGTCGCATCATCAAACAGTTCATGGGGTTCTTTCCCCGTCAGTAATACCAAACAGGTCACCGCCAAGGCATAGAGGTCACTGCTGGGGTAAGCTCGCCCTGACTGCAGCTGTTCGCTGGGGGCATATCCTGCCTTACCCACCGTGGTTGCCTGCACAGTCGTGGTACTAGTCTGGAGCCGAGTCACCACCTCTTTTACCACACCAAAGTCAATCAGCACGGGTCTTTGATCGCTACGGCGCAAAATAATATTGTCAGGGCTAATGTCTCGATGAATAATGCCCGTTGCATGAATATGGGCTAAAACCGGCAATAGCTGCCCCAAAAAAGCCCGAATTTCAGTTTCCGAAAAGGCCTGCCCCGGACGCTGTTGGAGAATTTCTCGGTAGGTTAGCCCCTCAATATGGTCTTGCACCAAAAATAGGCGTTGGTCTTGCTCAAAAGTGGCCCGAAACTGCGGAATCTGAGGATGACTAATCTGGTACAGAATTTCAGCTTCTCGTTGAAATAGCTCAGCCGCTTTACTAGAGAAGCGATCGCCGCCCGTTGTGGGCATAAATTCTTTGATCACGCACTCCTCATCAAAGCGCCCTTGGTCTTTGGTCAGGTAGGTACGCCCAAACCCGCCCTGACCCAGTAATCGGACAATGCGGTATCGATTTTGCAAAAGAGCACCGATGGCTAGGGCAGGCTGCATAGTAAACGTCCAAACAATGTTGACATCAACAGGTTCAACGCCTGGGGGTAAGTTTCCAGACAGGCTATACCACTCTAACCCAATGCTCCATAAATGCTCCATCGTTTAGTCCCTATACTGTTTCGGGAATGATGGAGGCACGAAACCCACTTTTTTAGCAATATCGCAATGCACTACGGTGTTACTCCAACTGGCACGAATACTCAGCCAACTATCTCCATGGGGCCGCGTCCGACATGTCCGCTGGATGGAACGCCGCCCATGGCCCGTGAACAAAGGCGTATCAGTGCTCTAGAACAGCTCAGTTTAACCAACTCAGAACCAATCCCTGTCTTTGAAGAGGCCGCCCAAAGTGTCTCTCGACTGCTTGCTGCCCCCATTTGCCTAGTCAGCGTGTTTGACAAACATAACCAGATTTTTAAGGCCACCATGGGGTTATCCAGCTTGGGCTTGATGAATCAGTTGGCCGCTACCCGTGAACTGCCCAAGCTCGAATCCTTTGGCATTCATGTGGTCGATAGTGGACAGTCGCTCATGCTCGCAGATGTGGCCCAGCATCCAGCCTTTAGCCAAAGCCTATTGGTGCAAAAGTATGGCGTACAGGCCTATTTGGGTGTCCCCCTAATGACTGCTGAGAGATGCTGCATAGGCACCCTAGAGGTGATGGATATTATGCCGCGCCAATATACTCAGCAGGATCTGGTCCTACTCGAACTCAATGCTCGCTGGGCCATGAGTGAATATGAAAAGCAATGTTGGTTAAAAAATGGAAAAATCCAACAGAAAACAGCTGACAATAATTCCATCACCCCTGCGGAGAAAACAAGTCAAAGTAGAATCGATACTCTCCGCATAGGATTAATCTCACGGCTCACCCAAGATTTACGTAATCCCCTAACCGCTATCACTGGCATGGCCAGTATGCTAAGCCGTGAAATTTATGGTCCCCTAACCGAGAAACAGCAAGAATACGCCAACATTGTTTTACATAGCAGTCAGAATCTACTGTCTTTAACTAACGAGATCATGGAGTTGGGCTCGATTGAGCATCAACCCTATGAGTTACTCCTTAAACCTGTAGATATTGAAATGCTGGCTCAACAGAGCTTGCATCCGATAGAGGCCAGATCTAACCAGAAAGACCTCAGCTTTAATCTAACGGTAGAGCCAGGTTCACGGATATGGGTGCTGGACAAGAGCATCATTAAACAACTGCTCTACTATCTCATCTTCAGTATTTCAAAAGCATCCACCGGTGGCAGTATGGTGCGCCTCCATGTCTCTCGCAAAGATGAGCGTCTCAACTTAGCTGTGTGGGTCTCTAACCCATGGCTGGGGGAAGATTTGCCTCAAACAGTCATTGCCTGGGGGCGGAAAAATGATTTACTCCCGCCAGCACCTGCTCCAGAGCCATCC
This sequence comes from Leptothoe sp. PORK10 BA2, assembly GCF_034932105.1. NCBI lineage: Bacteria > Bacillati > Cyanobacteriota > Cyanophyceae > Nodosilineales > Cymatolegaceae > Leptothoe > Leptothoe sp. PORK10 BA2. The sequence continues at coordinate 58,510 of NZ_JAYGIG010000119.1, forward strand.
TATGGTTTTGAAGTCATGGAAGATTGGGGGGGATCCGTCAATCGTGACCAGTCACACAACGAACTTGTAGAAACTGATGACTGGCAAGAACTAGGATTGCTCCTGAGTCAACAACTTACCGCTGTCCACGATGGCGAAATTACTATTCAAGGATCCCAGACCAATGGCTATCGCTATATTGTGAGTTTTCCACCTTTTGAAGTTGACTAATATATCAGAAACAGCTTAACAACAACTAAAATTAATCAAAAACAAAACGAAATTGAAACTGCTAAAACAGCTTCAATTTCGTTTTTTCTATCCAACATTCCGCACTCCCAACTGTCACAATCAGGCATTAAATCTGAAAGCCTTTTACATAGAGACTTTGAATGCCTTAATAGTTCTCTTGAACTATTTTTAGATTATTCTCAATAGTGCCTAGCTATTGAGAATCTATGCCTCTTTAGAGACTGTAATCCATTGGCTTCGTCATTAATTAGCTTTGTGCCACTTAGAAGGGCGGAATGTGGGTATTATGCAAGAGGTCTAATATAAATGGGGTGGTGGTGGTAGATTTTGGCAACATCACCAACGCTAGCTCTGCTGGAAATGTGGTGAATGATGCCTATGGTTATGTGCGCTTTCGGACAGCGGTAAAGTAGAGCATCTCAACCACGTCTTTGGGGAAATTCAAACAAGATCTGAGTCTGCACTGAGCTAGGGTAAGGCATAGGTGCCGAGGTAACCCATGCAAGAACTCTGGTGGATTTTGATGTTTCAGCTGAGGGCACAGTTGGCCTTGCTGCAGCTGGCGGCGGTGCCAACCTATGGCAGTATTGCCTATGAGTATGAAAAAAACTCGTATCCCTTGGCTATGGCCGATGTGCTGTGGGGACAACAGGCATCGGCTCTTGACTTTTTGCAACAAATTGATGCCCAATCGGCTGAAACCCAGGGGATCGATCTGCTCTCAGGGTTTACCCTGAAGGGCCAGATGCGCAAGTATTTTTACTTTGGGGACCAGCTTGACCCGGCCTATCGGCAGCGGATGTGGGAGGCCATGTATGGGTTTACTGTCACCGATCCGCTGACGCGTAAAGCTGACCCACCCCGCAAGTTTTGGGCCCGATCTACGGATGACTGTGATACTCCGGTGGATTGTCGGAACACGGACAATCTAAGGGCCATGCGCGATACATCGGTGTACCTGATGGCGGAGGAGACCGGCAACGAAGCCACCCGGTTAATTTATAAGCAACACCTGGAACGCTATGTTTCCACGCTGCTGGATATTGGCATGGGGGAATGGGATAGTCCGGTATACCACGGGCATACCACGGCGGCCTATCTCAACCTATATGACTTTGCCCAGGATCCTGAGGTGAAACAGTTGGCCCAGGATGCACTGGACTGGCTATACCGTTCAGCGGCTATCAAGTATTGGCGCGGTGTTTGGACTGGGCCGTCTAAACGGACCTATGGGGATGGGGCGGCTCAGTTTTTCTGGCTATATTTTGGTGATGCCCCGGCCCCTAAAGAGGTTGAGCGGGATTGGATCTATGCCCTGACCAGTGATTATTTACCCCCTGAGGATGTGGTTGCGATCGCACAGCGTCGATTCTCTAAACCCATGGAACTACAACGTACCCACCCCCACTACGAAAACTGGAAACCCGACCGCTATGGCCCTGCCTTTTATGAAACGTTGTACATTGGCCAGGTTTATCAGCTCGGTAGCCTCGCCCAGGGGACTGGCGGTGATTGGAATGGATTTAGTTTGCATGGAGTGAACGGCAGCGGTATTGATCAGTTTCAGGTGAATGCTGAGCAGCCCCATGTTATAGCCCAGTACGAAAATCTGTTGATTTGGTATGGAACGGAATCACCGAGTATTGATTTTCCTGATAGTTGTGTTGAACAACCGATGGATACCATTACGTTTTTGGACTGTGACCCAGTTTGGGTGGCCGTCCATCCATTTGATCGCGGGTTTGTGTTGGAGATAGGGGAACCCCGAACCCATAGTAGTTTTCTGACTTTTCAAAAAGCTGTTACTAACCAATCACGCCTGATCTTAGAGACGCCTCGGACCGAGTATCGCGGTAGTCAGGGAAAAACTATCGCCATGATTCCCCAGGGCAGGGGCTTACCGAAGGTTTGGCGTGATGGCACCGAGCACGACTGGACACACCACGACAGAGAACCATTGTTTATTTTTCCGGCGATTAGTTCGCCCGTTGCCACTGACGAACAACTTCTTCTACCACATTCCGATCGGGGGGAGGACTGATCTGTCCCTTAGGGTCGGTCATAGCTCCAGGAATATTTTTACTCCAGGGGCTGTTGGGGACTGAGGCTAGATCAACTTGGGCATTCATGGGACGAAAGCCGTGTTGGACAAAGACAGCTTGCTGTTCTGGGGCCATCAAGAAATCAATAAACCCCCGCGCGGCTTTGGCTTCGCCGCCGCTGATGTCACGGCGCACAATGGCGGCGGTGGAGACGGTCTCAATGGTGGGATCTAGGTAAAGAATTTGGTAGGGCTGGCCTTGGGTTGCACTGGACTGCTCCCAACGGTGGAGGGCCACACTCTCATAGACCGTGGCAATGTCAGCATCGTTGGGGCCACGGGTAATGAACTCTTGTAACAACGTATCAGTGGAGCGGGGGGGCTGATACACCGAGCGTTTCACCAGCCCAAATAGGGCTTGAACATTGTCTTTGCTAAAGTCGCTAGTATTCAAGTTGTTACTGTTGGCCTCGGCCTGGGACCACAGACTCAGGGTGAGCTGACCGCTGTTGGAGCGGGTGGGGTCGGTGGTGATGAAGTCAAAGCTACCCCAGGCGGCATTGCCACCAATTTTGCCCCAGTTGCCACTGGCCATGGCATCTTCTACCCGCTGCCACTGAAACTCTCCACCGGGGAATAGGGCCTTGGCCCGCTCGGGCCAGGAAACAGCCACTAGCATGGTTTTGGCAATGGGTTGGGGTGTTTCGTAAAAGGGCTCGTCACCATACTGGGCCTGCCAGCGCTGGTTGAGCTCGTCCAGCAGCTGGCTGTTGGCGGGAATTAGGACCGTGGGTTTGAAGTCATTTTTGTCGTCGATAAATTTGTTGACGATATCTTGGGAGCCTTGAAATTCAAGGTTAATTTGTACCGATGGGTTTTGTTGCTCAAAGCGGGTCTCTAGCAGCTGGAGGGGCTCCTGGAGTTCGCTGCCGCTGACGATGGTGATGGATTGGTTGACGCCGGGGAGGGGAGCGTAGGCGAGACCGGCGGCGGCGGCGATGATGGCAAGGGAGATAATGGGTTTAGACATGGGGAATGGGTAGGTCAATCGGCAATCGGAGGGTGGGCACGGTCCACTGGACAATGGGCATTTTTGGGGTTTCCCGTGGGGGCATTGCATGCAATGCCCCCACCGACATTGGAGCGGTCATTAGGCAATCAATACATCGACATTTTCTTGGAAACCCTTGAATTCGTCGCTGAGTTCTCGCAGTTCATCGGCGGCTATCTCGCTGGTGAGATCGGCGGTGCGCAGTTTGTTTTGTAGCTGTTGCAGCACCCCGCCGGATTCGGCAATTAGGGTGGATAGGTTGGCTAGCTGGGCCTGACGGGCATCTTCGCCTTGCTTGGCCAGGGCGATATTGCGCTTCAGACTGTTGGCGAGTTTGCCCCATTGTTCTTGGGCGACGCCTTTGCTGTTGCGGACTTTGATTTCGGCTTGTTTGAGCTGGCTCTCTAGGTCATTAACGGACAAGAGGGCGTCGTTGCCTGCCATGCGCAGGGCCAGCTGGTCGATTTTTTGGGGCAGTTCTTGGGTGCGATCGCAAGCATACTGCACCACCCCCAACAGCTCTATCTGCTCGCTGGCCGTTAGTAGCTTAGTGGCTTCTGCATTCAGCTCATCGGCCCGCGTTCCCAGGGCCACTGCCTGCTGGCGCACCTGCTGAAATTCACGGTTGATGACTTTATTGGCGAGTTCAACGGTGTCAGGTGCGCGGGACTTGAGGACGGCGGCTCCTGCGGTTGCGATCGCAACCGCACCGGGGATGGCCACCACGCTAGGCAGACCCCCCAGCCGCACTCCCCCTACCAGAAAAACGCCCCCTGCCAGTACCGCCAGGGGATACTGCAATGGATTGGCTAGTTTCATCGGCGCTCCTAATACTCCGCTTGACTAAAACTCTACTTGCAGATCGGCCATCAGCTGGGCAATGGTAGCCGGATCACCCTTACGATAGTACCCCCCATTTAGCTGGGCAATTTGCTCGAGGGCCTGGGGGTCAAACTCCCCTTCCTCGCCATAGCCCACCGTAAAGAACGCAATCCGCTGATCCGACGAAAACCCGCTGCGAGAGAGTTCCTGACCCAGCTGATCCAAACTAATTCCCGACTCGGAATCTTCCCCATCGGTGAGAATCAAAACCGCATTGATGGCGTTGGCCTTAAGGTTGGACGAGAGCCAGTTGCGAGCCGCCAGGGCCGAATCATATAGTCGGGTGCCGCCGTCGGCCTGGAGACTGGCGATAAACTGTAACCCCAGTGATTTACCCTCCGGCGTGCCATCCACCAGCACGGGCTGACGAATATTACTGTCAAAGTCAATCAGGGCCACCTGATCCTTGGGGCCAAGGCTATCCACATAGGTTTTGAGGGTATTTTGCACCGACGGTAGCTTGTTGCCTTCCATCGACCCAGAGGTATCGACCACTACCACTACCAGGGAAGACTTCTTGGCGACCTGGCTCCAGGCTGTCAGCATGGCTTCTGCCACCTCCGGTGCGGGAGGTCGGTAGGAATCGTAGCTGGCCTTAGGGTCCACACCAAAGTTAGCCGAAAACTTGGGACCCAGGGCCACACCGGGGGTGCCGGGGCGCAGACCCAAACTGGTGGCAATCTGCTGGGCGGGGGGAGAGGTGAGGTACGCCAAAATCAGATCGGCTGCTTCTTTCTCTTGGTCGTTAACCCAGGGGGCGTTGGGCACAATGCCCCGCATATTGGAGGTAAAGGTGGATTTGGGATAGACCGCCTCATAACGGGTGCCGCCGGGGGGTAAGTCACTATTGGCCTCAATCACCGATGACTCATACACCGAACCAATGGAGGCCCAAAACGGCCCGTTTTCCACCATGGACTCGGCCAGGCTGGAAGTGGATTTACCGTAGCGGGTGATTTTGCTCTGAATTTTTTGCACTGCCGCCTGCTGCTGTTGCACATCCGCCACGGTTAGTTCTTCCGGGCGTTTGCCGGATACGGAGGCAAATTGAGCTACCAATGTTTGCAGGCCTGAGTTTGACCGGGTAGGAGCCGTGTGTACGTAGTAGACCGGCTGGTCTGGGCTGCTAGCATCCAGATCCTTATGGGTCTGGGCGGTCACCAGTTTGGCAAATAGATCGTCCACCCGGCGTAGACCGGGGGCCAGATCCGTCGGGACCATAAACACCATGGGACTATTGGCCAACAGCGGTGCATCGGTAATTGCAGGTATATAGTTTTGGCCAGGGTAGAGCTGATCCATGCGATAGATCAGCTGGTTCTGATAGATTTCCCCATCCACCGATAGCATGGTGGGAAATTCAGGGGCATCGGCGGTCAGGGTGCCCTGCTGGAGCTGCTCCGCTAGGTTTACAGTGCGTTCAATGATGTCCCCACTGCCCGCTGCTTCACAGGTCATGTGAAAGGCATCCCCACTGGCTAGTTTGGGGTTGGTCTGATTAAACTGCACCGCTGCTTCTTCACAAAAGTGTTGGAGGGCGCTGCCCACCAGGAGCTTCACTTCAAAGCCGCGACCAGTAGTACCCGTGTCACTACCACCGTTGCAGCTAGCGAGCAACAGGGCTCCTGCGCAGGAGCTGGCGATCAGGCGAGCAAAATTTCTGAGTCGATTTACCATAGCTGTCAATGGGACATTACCCATAGCTACACAACAGGCGATATTAATTCGGATTTATCTTACCCATAGGTGGCGTATGGACATACGAAGGCTCGGGATGCGGGTGAGTGGCGGGTATCCCCGTTCGGTCGCGGTTGCCATGGGGAGGGTGGGCAAAGCTCACGGGGTAAGGGGCAATATTAATGCTCTTGGGGTTGTTTGCGATCGCGTTCTAGTTGCAGGCGAATGCGGTGGTGGGCTTTGCGGGTGAGGGGATAACGATAGACGCAGTAGACGCCGCCAAAAATCAAGACACTGGGCAGGGCGCTGGCTAGGAGACGGATTACCAGCAGTCGGGTGTCTGGCCCGATTTGATTGGCCCAGTCCAGCATCCAGCCCGATACAAAGATGGCGATCGCCACACCCACTTTTTGCAAAAACACCATCATGCTAATGAACATGCCTTCCTGACGTTCGCCGGTGCGCAGTTCCTCGTCATCAATCACGTCGGGCAGCATGGCAAAGGGCACTAAATAAAACGTGGACAGCCCCACGCCGATGGTGCCCCCGACGAGGTACATGGCCGCCACCTGCCCCGGTTGCACCAGCCCCAGTAGTCCCACGCCGATGAGGGTGATGGGGGCACCGGCAAAGTACACCATTTGCTTGCTGGTGCGTTTGGTGATCCACAGCCAGAACGGTAGCATGCTCACCGAACTACCCTGGACGACGATGGCCATTTGGGTAAAGTGCTGCTCCCCCAGCTGCATCCAGTCGGTGACAAAATAGGGCAGCATCGCCGCCGTCACCTGTACCCCCATCCAGGAGCATAGATAGACCCCCATGACCCAGCGGAAGGAACGGTTCTGAAAGACTCGACGGAGTTGAAAGCCCATCGAATGGGATGAGGCCTGGGTCTGCTGCCGGAGGACGGGCCGATATTGGTCGTAGGTACCCACCACACAAATGGCAATGGCTAGCACAATAACGATGCCACTGACCCCGCCGAGGATCATGTACTGCCGTCGGGTGTCTTCAACCAGGGCAAAAATAATTTGGGCCAGCACTAGCCCCACCACCGAACCAAGGATATCGGACGCTGAACGCACGGACATGATGCTGGTGCGTTCGTCGTAGTCGGGGGTGAGTTCGGTTGCGATCGCAACCATCGGCAAAATAACCACCGAAAAGGCCGCATAGCCCCCCATGGCCATCAGCACATAGTAAATAAACAGACTGGTTTGCGATTCTAGGGGGGGCACAATCCACTGCATAAAGCAGAAAAAGCCCAGGGGCACTGCTCCCAACACCAGCCATGGATAGCGCCGTCCCCATCGGGACTGGGTGCGATCGCTCAGCCAGCCAATCACTGGATCGTTAATGGCATCCCACACCCGACCCAGTAACAGCACCGTTCCCGCCAGGGTGGGGGATAGACCCACCACCTCCGTCAGGAAAAATAGCAGGTAAAAAATCGATAGGCCGATGGGAATAGCCGTACCAAATTCACCCACGCCATAGGTAAATTTGGTTTGAAAAGATAGGCGGTTAGACATAAAACAGACAGTGACGCTTGGTATTTCACCATACCGAAGAGCGCCCTGCACAGATAGTGCTGCTTGAGCTATATCCAGGTGTCCTTGGGGGATAAACCGATCGAGGTTTATCCCTTGACCTTAATCCCCAAACCCATGGGGAAATGGACAATCTTCTGCCGAGAAAATGAGGCTATCTAGAGGGTACCAACTTAAAGCGGGACGTTTTCCCAAGGACAGAATTTAGAAGACTCTTTGAGAAGAGCAAGCTCTACAGGGGTCAGAATTCAGTGCCTTACCGGCTTCTGGTTTCTGACCCCTGACTCCCCACCCAGCCAGGATTTCCCGGCTTAAATTGATACCCCATCTAGATAGTCTAGAACCGCCAGTTGATGGAGCCAGCGATTTCCGCATCCGTGTCGTTGGATTTGAGGATCAGGTTACCTTCCACATTCAGAATCAGACGCTCACTCAGGGGCATATCCAACCCCGCTGTGAGCATGGGGTCAAAATCACTGTCCTCAAAGTTGTAGGCAAAGCCACCGCCGCCGAAGAATAGGAGCTGTTCATCGAGGATGACGTCGTAGGAAATGGGTAAGCGCCCTTCAAAGTCATCACCCACATAAATGGCTGGCCTGACGGATACCGTATTCTGATCCAGCTTAAAAATTTCGAACTTAGAGTCAATCACCACTGCGAAGGAGTCGTTCAGCCCTGAGCGCGCCCCCAGGCCAACATAGTTACCAATTTCGTTGTCTCCAGGCTGGGCGAGGGCTGGGGTAGCGATGGCCAGTAAGCCTACAACGGTTGCCGACAGAGACTTAGTTAACGTAGAGAAATTCATAGCACCAATTTAATAAAGTTATCCATAGACTCAAAACTCTACCAAGGTAGAAATTTGAGCTAAAGCACACTTTACATTGCTGCCTGGTCAGATCTGGGATGACTGCTAGGTATATAAAGTTGCCTTAATAAAAGGCGTACTCAAATATTTTTTGCGATAAGTACCGATCCTAAAAAGAACTTGCTTAAATGGTGGAAAACAATCTTGCTGTACCGGGCATGATCAAATCACCCTAGGGCGTAGGGGTTTGTCCTTTTGTCTTTTAATAAAGCTGTTTTACCGACGGGAACGCATCATGACTGTTGAAACCTTAAACGAAATGATGACCTACGTCATCGAAGGCTGGGTGCTTTTGAGTACGGCCTATCTCGGGGTGGGCTTTACCGCGTCTTTTTTGAGTCGGGTAAAACAGGGGCTAAAGGTAAGGGCAGAAGACATGGCCAAGGCCAGCGTGGCTGAAGAGGTGACCAATGCTGAGCGGGTGGCGGAAGTGACCGCTGTGGCGGAGAAGTATGGGAAAAGTACGGATAAGCAGTCGGTCAAAAGTAGTGTGGCGGTGCCGGGACAGTAAATGATCTAGAAATGCTCTAGATCATTTACCGCTCGGGATGACCACCCCGAGCGGCAATAGGTTTTAGTTTAGTGGCCGAGGTTTAGGTAATCACCGTGGGCTGTTCGAACCCGGTTAACTCCTTAATTTTCGCCACTTGATCAGCCAGTTGAATCAAGGGAGCCAAGGCTTCCTGGGTGTCGATGTCGTGTTTGGTGGCATCGGGCTCGTAACTTTCTACATAGAGCCGCAGGGTGGCTCCTTGAGTGCCAGTGCCCGATAGGCGGAACACAATGCGGGAGCCGTCGGTGAAGCCGATGCGGATGCCCTGATTTTTGCTGACGCTATTGTCGATAGGATCGGTGTAGCTAAAGTCGTCGGCATAGGCGACGGTGTAGCTGCCTAGGGGTTGACCCTGGAGGCTGGGTAGCTGCGATCGCACCCCCGCCATCAGGTCATTCGCCACCGCTGAATCCACCCCCTCAAAGTCATGGCGGCTGTAGTAGTTACGCCCGTAGGTGGCCCAGTGATCCTTAACGATAGTCTCCACCGACTCACCCTTAACCGCCAGGATGTTGAGCCAAAATAGCACCGCCCACAGGCCATCCTTTTCACGGACGTGGTTGGAGCCGGTGCCAAAGCTTTCTTCTCCGCAGAGGGTGGCTTTGTCTGCATCCAGTAGGTTGCCAAAGAATTTCCAACCGGTGGGGGTTTCGTAGCAGTCAATGCCCAGCTTTTCGGCGACGCGGTCCACAGCTTGGCTGGTGGGCATGGAACGGGCCACACCGGTGATGCCGCTACGGTAGCCGGGGACTAAGGTGGCGTTGGCGGCTAGTACCGCCAGACTGTCACTGGGGGTGACGAAAAAGTTATTGCCGAGGATCATGTTGCGATCGCCATCGCCGTCGGAGGCCGCCCCAAAGCTGGGAGCATTGGCGGCAAACATAACTTTGACTAAGTCATGGGCATAGACCAAGTTGGGGTCGGGGTGCCCACCGCCAAAGTCTTCTAGGGGTTCACCGTTTTGTACGGTGCCCTGGGCTGCCCCCAGCAGTCCTTCAAAAATCGCCTTGGCATAGGGACCGGTGACCGCATGGAGGGAGTCCATGCACATGGTGAACTTACCGGAGGTGAGCAGCTGACGGATTTGCTCAAAGTCAAATAGGGTTTCCATCAGGGCGGCATAGTCATTGACCGCATCTAGCACCTCAACGGTCATATTACCGAGGGAGGTGGGGCCGATGCGATCCAGGTTGACGTCTTCGACGTCTAAAATTTGATACTGATCAATTACTTTGCTGCGATCAAAAATGGCGTCGGTTACCTTTTCTGGAGCGGGACCACCATTTTCCGTATTGTACTTAATGCCAAAGTCGCCGTCGGGGCCACCAGGGTTGTGGCTGGCGGATAGAACGATGCCACCAAAGGCTCCATATTTGCGGATGACGCAGGAAACCGCTGGGGTGGAAAAAATGCCCGCCTGGCCCACTAGGGCTTTACCGAAGCCATTGGCGGCGGCCATTTTTAGAATGATCTGGATCGCTTGGCGATTGTAAAAGCGACCGTCCCCACCGACCACCAGGGTCTGACCCTGATATCCGTCTAGGCTATCAAAAATAGACTGGACAAAGTTTTCTAAATAGTGGGGTTGCTGAAAGACAGTCACCTGTTTGCGTAATCCGGATGTGCCCGGTTTTTGATCTGAAAAAGGTGTTGTCGAAACCGTTTGGATGGCCATGGTACTCCTTGCGCCGGTGAGTCGATTTGTCCTTTATAAAGATTAACAGGACAACTGCAGCTGTCATTGGGTAGACGGCACTGGACTAGCTGCGTTCCAGGGATTTTGGGCGATTTCAGCCTAGGCCCACTGGCGTTTGAGCTGGCGGAGAAAGGTGAGCCAATGTTGGGCTGGCTGGCCATAAAAGGTGAAGACATCCCCAAAAGCCAGGTTGGCATTGCGGTGGTGCAGTCGATGACGCTCTGGGGTAGTGATGCAACACCAGCGGCAGAGAATTTTCAGTCCCTTGGGGGTACGGTAGCCGGGGGCAAACTGATGCCGCCAAATGACGTGGAGTTCGGCTAGCAGCAAACCGATGACCGTACCCAGAGGAGATAGCAGCCACAGCAGCGGTACCCAGATCAAGTAAGGCAGTGCGCCTAAAAAGCCGGGTAGTAGAGCCTGGGGGCAGTGCTTGCGCCAAGCGTAGCTGACAAAGCTGCGGTTGGGACTGTGGTGGACAATGCTGTGGTAGCGGCCGAATACGTGCTCGGGCACATGGTAGACGAATGTGGCGATGAAGTCCCCCAGCAGCAGTAACAACAGGGCTATGCCTAGGGTGTTGAGTATATGTAGTAGTTCCATGGCTGATTGCCTGACACCTCTCCGGCAACCTAGCAGTCTAAATTTAAGGGGAATTTAATGTTTGGTTGAGGAATGATTTAAATCTGGGGCAATCTGGGGTAATCCGCCCAGTAGAACCATTTGCACCGGTGGCCGTGCCTTTATCGGGTCGATTGCAGACTGCTGAAGAGTGCGATCGCAAAGCAGCTTAACAATAGGAGCCAAATAATAATCCCTGGCAAAAACGCCAGTAGCCCTATGCCGCGTAGAATCCAGACAATGGCAGTCATGGCCATGGTGGCCAGCAAAAGTTGGGTAATTGGACGCAAACGAAAACGATTAGCCATTGATTAAGCCCGGTATATATGCCTAGGGAGCTACAAGGTTCACTAAGGTTTTACTCAATAGTGTCTCTGCTTGACACTAGTCTTACGCTGGCTGGTTAATAATGGCAACGAATCCGTAGAAATCGGCACACTGAATGCTGATTCATGGTTCCAATCGGTGTAGATTATCCAGTGCCTAAATAAATATCTTTAGAGTTTTCCTTATATTTCCTATGGTTTCGATCACACAACAGGCCGCATTGCTGCGCGGCGATGTCCTAATAGCCACTGACCATCACGCTGGTAAAGGAGCCGCTGTAACTGCTCAAATGTATGTGCCTTTGGTGCGATCGCAACTTTGGGAGCAGCTGACCGACTACAGTCGCTGGGTGCATTATTTCCCCGACATTACCCAAAGCCGTGAGCTAGAAGCCTCCGTCAAGCATCAAGTCAAGCAGCAGTCCAAGCGTATTACCCGTAGGCTCTATCAAGCAGCCCGCAAAGCTTTTATCCTTTTCACCGCCCAGGTAGAAATTTATCTGAACGTCGTAGAGCACCTGCACCAGAGCATTCAGTTTCGGTTAGAGCGCGGTACCTTTGCCGACTTTGCCGCTGACCTGGTCCTCGAAGATTTTGGTGAAGGTACCCTGCTTACCTACTCCGTCAAGGCCACACCCATGATTCCAGCCCCTAAGTTTTTGCTGGAGCAAGCCATGAAGATTGACCTACCTGGCAACATGAAAACCATGCGTCGGGTCCTGTGCCAGTCGTAAAAAAGGTTTAGTGTCTTTCCACAAATAGTCTGCCAGCAGCTAAGGCGGCGCTGCTGGTGGTGTATAGGTGGCCATCGCTCAGCACTTCTAGCTCGCGGTTAATTACCCAGCAGCGGTAGCCATTATCCTGCTGGGTAATTTCAATAATCCATCCTACCAGGGCAGAGACTTGAACTACATGGGTTACATCCATGGGGGATGTGCCTCACTTACTTATCTATACCTAGGTTAGCAAACCCTTCCCTTGCCCCAACATTGGCATTGCCAGGCCGATCTATAGATCTATAGAGTTTTGAGTTAGAGTTTTGAGGCTATAACAGGCCGTCAAACCTCTTTCCCATGTCTACCCAAATTCTCAACCTCACCGAAAATCTCTATCGTTATCTGCTTTCCGTTGGTGTGCGCGATAGTGAGCTGTTGCAACAACTGCGAGAAGAAAATGCTCAGCATCCCAGATCTGTAATGCAGATCGCCCCAGAGCAGGGGCAGTTTATGGGGTTGCTAGTGCAGCTATTGGGGGTGAAAAAAGCCCTAGAAGTCGGGGTGTTCACCGGCTACAGTTCGCTGATTGTGGCCATGGCCTTGCCCGAGGATGGGCAGCTGATTGCCTGTGACATTAGCCATGAATACACCACCATGGCCCGTAAGTATTGGCAAAAGGCGGGGGTGGCCCACAAGGTAGACCTGCGCATTGCCCCTGCGTTAGAGACGCTGGATCAGTTGATTGCCGAAGGGCATAGCAACAGTTTTGACTTTGCATTTATTGACGCGGACAAAAGTAACTATGACAATTATTACGAGCGAGCGTTGCAGCTAGTGCGGGTGGGTGGATTAATTGTGGTGGACAATGTCCTGTGGTCGGGGCAAGTGGCTGAGCCGATGGAGCGACAAGATAATCGCACGCAGCACATCCATGCCCTGAATGAGAAAATTCATGGGGATGAGAGGGTGGCGATGAGCCTGGTGCCGATGGCCGATGGGCTGATGCTGGCTATGAAGCGTGCCTAAATTTAGGCAAATAAGCCTTAAAACTTTCCCTCGCCCAGAAGTCCAGACTTGATCTACCCGCGAATTACAGTTATTCGGCGTCCATGGACTGTGGTTCCCATTTCTGTCGTGGTCCGATCAGCCAGGGGTGGTAATCCTTGCTGTTGGTCAAAAATGACTAGCCAACCTGTATCTATGCCCAGCCCTGCCAGGTACTTATCCAACTGGGTTAATCCAGCGGTGATTGGGTCGGGGCGACCTTGTCGCCACACCTTGAGTTCAATGCCCAGAGTGACCGCACCATAGCGTAAACAGAGATCCATGCGGTCTGTACCAATGGCATATTCTCTCTCCAGAGTTCCCTCGCCATTAACCACTCGATGCAGAAAGGCCATCATGACCAAGTGGGGCGCAATTTCATGGTAAGCAGCACTTTTAAGCAAGGGTTCACCATGTTGTTGCCAAAATGAGAGAAATGCGGCAAGGAGGGTTTCTAGGACTAATTCACCGTTGTCATTTAGCCAGGATGGCGCAATCATAGGCAATGAAGCCTGGGGTACCTTGGCCAATACCCGTGGCAACACCTCTCGATAGATCGGATTGGCCATGACTAATCCGCCGCCATTGGCTAAGCGACACAGACCCAAATCCAACACATATTGCAAATCTTCATTGGGGACCGTAGGCAGAGATTGTCCTGCCAAGATGGGTTCGATAATCGCTCTCACCCGATCTTCCCGTAGGCGCTCGGCTAGACTATCTAGATGAGTGTCTTGTCGTTGGATTAAGATTTCTTTAGCCTGCTGAATATGTCCAGGGAGAATCACTGTTTTGCCATCTGGTACCAACACTTCTACCACCTGACGTACCAACGCATTGACTAGCCAAGGTTGGCCTTGGGTGAGGTCAAAGGCTAGATCTATGGCTTCTGCCGTAAATACCTGACCTGTTTCAGCCGTGTGTTGACCATAAAGCTGCGCTACCTCATCTGGATTAAAATCTCGCAGGGTCAACGATTCTACTTTGATATTAAAGGGACTAGCGGTTTTTAAATGGGAGCTACCCCCTGAGGCCACCTTGTAATCGCGCACATCTCTGAGGCCGATCAAAGCTAGGGCATGGGGAAAGTGACTAGGGCGTCGAGGATAGCCATCCCGTAGCTGCCGTAGCACCGTCATCAGAGCGTCATTCGTTAAGGCATCGATTTCATCAATAAAGATGACGAGAGGACGGGGGCAAACCTTGGACCATGCCTGTAGAGCTGCTCCAATCCGATGGCCAGCACCAGCGGCAGGCCAGGGGGGAGGTTGCAATTCATCCGGTAGATAAAACTCAGCTGCGCTTCTCCAGGCGTCTAACATCGCGATTTCTGCTTTGCCTGGGTCGTGACTAAACGGCTGACCCACTTCGGCAGAAACCATGATGGCGGCATAGTCACCGCTAGCCGTTAATTCCTGGGCTAGGGCTAGCATAGCCGTGGTTTTGCCCGTTTGTCGGGGGGCATGGATCACGAAGTAGCTTTCTTGCGCAATCCAACGAGCCAGTGAGGGGAGTCGCACTGTGGCTGGCAGCATATAGTGCTTATCCGGGTGGCATGGACCAGCCGTGTTAAACCATTTGGGCATTACCTGGACAGGAGAATGATACGTTGCAGTATAGCAATAGGGTTGCATGGGAGCTGCCGAGTTAGTCGAGTCCAAGGGATCTACCCAACCTATGGCCCATCGGCAGCAATAGTCTTGGTAAGGTGGGTGAACACTGAATGCAGGGTTTGTTTGGCCTGGTGAAATTCTGGGATATCCCAATCTGGAACTTGTTCCTGGTCAAGCTGCTGTAGATTCAAATAGTTGTGGTACCTCAGCTCGATCTGTAATGCTTCAACTTTCTCCATGGCCCCACAGTGCCGAGTAATGTTACCACCGTTGAACACATGGTTGCGAGCCACCTGATACCCCTGGGAGGAGAAGGCTGATTCAACCGCTGACATCAAAAAATCAGAACAGGTTGTGCCATTGGCATTACCTAAACAAACCTGATCCTGAATCGGTCCGGCAAAACTGTGCAGATCCAACAGATATGCCTGGCCAAACTGTTCAATGGTTTCCTGTAGAAGTTTCTCTAATGCTTGATAGTAGGGGCGGTAAACCAGCTCAATTCGGTCTTGGACCTGTTGCTGAGATGGCAACACTCGGTACAGTCGCTGGCTATAGGCCGTTTGCTGAGGCACCGCCGCCTGCCAAAAACTGCCCATAAATGGAGGCTTGGCCGCTCGATTAAGATCCACCACATACCGGCTGTAGACAGCTTTTAAAACCGTAATGCCCAATTCAGGCAAGCCATCATAAAGCTTATCGAGATGCCAATCTTGATGGGGAAGAAAGTGCTGATATTTTTCATTCAGCGTTCCTACAATCCCGTCTGGCATGACTAGCCCACTGTGGGGAATACTGGCCACAATGGGGCACGGAGTCGCCGTTGGATGATGAATGCGAAAGGGAGCTACCTCAAACAAACGTTGATACCTCGGTCAGCAATTGATTAATTGTACTGAACAGCGGCCGTTCACTGGGGATGGGGTCCATGCAGTGCTGTTGTAACTTGCGTAAACGCCTAAATATTTTTACTTCAGTCTCTTCATTCTTAGAAACATGGCGTTCTAGTAAATCTTCTAGCAAACAGCCATAGGCCCTGACTTCCAATCTTTCTAGGGAGCGTGCAATTGCTGGATTGCTGGGGTCATAAAAAGAGGCTGCACCAAAGTCTCCTAGGATACTCTCTCCCTGATTGTTGACTAGAATATTGTGGGCGTAGAGGTCGCCATGCATAATGCCTTGGGTGTGCAGATGGGTGACAACGGAGGCAATCCCTTGGGCAATTTTTAAAATGACTGGCAGGGTAAATGTGGTGTCGTCACCATAGGTGTCACGGGTGCAGGTATCTAGGCTGGGGGGTCTCCCCAAGTTGACATAGTCAGGGGTAATAAATGAGAAGACGAGACCGGCTTGATCTGCAATGGGTTGGGCCAATTTCCCTAAAACCTTGACTAGATTGGGATGGTCGGCTGCTGCAATGCAAGCCTGCATTTCATCTAGGGGAACACCATCGCTGGTGATTTCTCCTTTGAAGAGTTTTACGGCCACGTCCTGAGGGTTCCTCTGCTGAAGGGCTTCAGCTGTTGTGCCAGGCTCCCACAGCCCCTTATAAATTACTCCCGATGCCCCTTGTCCGAGAACTTCGCCCAGTTGTAGTTCTGCTGGATCAATAGTGGCCAGGGATACCTGGTTGTGGGGGGCTGTCTGTGGTGGGTTTGCCGTTGTGCAGCAGGGATTTCCTGCGTAGGCCAGCCAGGTTAATCGGGGCAGTGTGAATAGCCATGGGGGAATGGTTTGGAGCTGATTTGCGGCCAGGCGAATGAGTTCTAAGTTGGTGCAGTTGGCGAGTTCCTCGGGTAATGTGTGGAGCTGATTGCCCGCCAGCATGCACTTTTGCAGTTTGGTTAGTTTGCCGATGGTTTTTGGCAGGGTGGTCAGTTGGTTGTTGGTGAGGATCAGCCATCGCAGGTTTGGGGATAGGGCTGTTTCTCCAATGGTTTTAATTTTGTTGCTTTTAAAGCTGACCATGGAAAGGTTTGGACAGGCAGCCAAGACCTCTGGAAATGTTTCAAACTGGTTATTGTTGAAAAATGCAACTTTGAGGTTTTTTAACTGGGAAAATTCGTCAGGTAGGGTGCTGAGCTGATTATTGGAGAGGTCTAAAATCTCTAATGAATCCGCTAGATCTAAAATTTCTAGGGGGAACTCGGTGAGATTTTGAGCTAATTGGAGGCGGGGTTCGCCCATGGCGTGATTGAGATCTAAGCTTAAGGGCTTCATATAATAAGTAGTAATAAGTAGATTAGAGATAGGTGGTTGAGGACAAACATTACTCACTACTTATCCCTGGCCAATTTATCCGCAACTTTAACTGGATTTATAGGCTGGCTTTGTTAAACCTTGTCCACGTCCAGAACTGTAGTTTTTTCCGTGGGAAACCTCCAGGTTTTAACTTGGATGCGGTTTGGCTAGATATTTTAGCTAGATATTTTGGCTAGATATAGTGGCAAAGCTTTACTGGTCCTATGGCTGTTTGTATTTGCCATTCCAGTAAGTGTAGCCAAAATATATCAGGACGCCTACCTGGATGGGCACCAAGATTAGGTAGTTTTTGAGGAAGGGATTGACGTCTATGTGGGCGAAGATTTGGCAGTAGGTCAACCCGGCTAGGGCTAGTCCAGCTTTGAGGGGAAGTCTGCGGTTACGCATGGTGTTTTTCACACTAATAGATGAACGGCGCTAGATCAGATGACCGAGAAAAGACTGTTCCATGACTGTGGTCAATGTGCCAGAGCTCCACAGACCATAGAGTCTAATGCTGTGGTAGCCAAACATTAGCCCCAGAACGCTGAGCCATAGGTTGCGTTTCTGCCACCATCCTCCCCAGGTGCGTTTGGTGAGCAATTCTGCACTAATTTGCCCCAGGGCCATGGCCCAGAGGAGGATGACTAGGGGGGACAGCAGGTGGTATTGCAGGGCGGTGGACCATTGGCGGTTTGCGATCGCAAACACCGCCCTAGTCATACCCCACGTTGGGCAAGGAATACCCACCAGGGCTTTTAACGGACATCCCCATAGATTAACCTCGTACCCCAGTCCATGGAGTACAACCATTAGGAGTGGGGTACACAACGCTCCTAATATGCCTAAACGCACATAAATAGAACTTATGGATACCCAAAGCTCCGCGCAAGATCCCTAAAATCCCGGCCACAATTTTCTTGTCGGCCCCTTCTACTCCACCTGAATTAGCCATTGTGCTCCATTTCCTTTTCTGTGTGCGTTTTCATCATGCCAATCATAGTTGCAGACGATGACGGCATATCTTTCAATTTGCCCGATTCTAGAAATAGAAAAACCTTGTAATGAAAATTCAATCAAGCTGACCGGTAAAAAAATCCGGATGACAGGCCAAAAAGTACTCAATACTTTGCAATATGTCCCAGATCAAGCGTCAGAACTCTAGATATAGCTTTATAGCTACGCTTAGAGGGCCGATGTGTGATCAATCACCTGGGGTGGGTAGGGTGATCACCGGGTTCTACGAGTTATGCCAACGTAGACTCCAACTTAGACTTTTGTTGTTTGTAGAGTTCTTTGAAACGGGCCTGTTGTTTTTTATGATCCACAATGGGTGCGACGTAACCAGTTCCTGCTAAATCCAGCGGGGAGAGTTTGCCCGTGACGAGGGCACCCGTATCCACATGGCGAATTTCAGGTACCCATTGGCGGATGTATTCCGCTTCATTATCAAACTTTTTGGCCTGACTAGCCGGGTTAAAGATTCTTAGGGGCTTGGGGTCCATGCCACTGGAGGCGCTCCACTGCCAGCCGCCATTGTTGGCACTGAGGTCCCCATCCACCAATTTTTGCATGAAGTACTTTTCTCCCCAGCGCCAGTCGATGATCAGGTCCTTGGTGAGAAAACTGGCCACAATCATGCGGCAGCGATTGTGCATCCATCCGGTTTCGTTCAGTTGGCGCATGGCTGCATCTACGATGGGGTAGCCTGTGCGGCCCTCACACCAGGCGGTAAACTGGGCGTTGTCATTATGCCAGGGAAAGTCTTTCCATGCCTCTCGGTAGGGGCCCTGGGCTAGCTCTGGAAAGAAATACATCACATGTTGGTAAAACTCTCGCCAGGCGAGCTCCTGCATCCAGGTTTGTACGTTGGTGCGGGCTTCGTCACTGCGACAGGCTTCGTAGGCGGTGGCGGCCGTTTGCCACACTTCGCGTATACCTACTGCGCCAAACTTGAGGGCGGCGCTGAGGAGAGAGGTCCCCTCCACCGCTGGAAAATTGCGTTGTTCGTCATAGGCTTCAATGGCCCGGTGGCCAAAGCTGGCCAGTTGGGCCTGGGCTACCAGTTCACCGGGTTCTAGGGGTAATGGGCTATCCCAGGTAAAGCCTAGGGCCTGGGCAGAGGGGAGTGCGATCGCACCCGCCAACGCCCGTTCTGACTGACTAAGGCCGATGGCATTTTGCAGGGTGGCCACGGGAGCCAGTTTGGGTTGTTTCTGCCAGGTGCGCCAAAAGGGACCATACACCGTGTAGGGTTTTCCCTCCCCCGTCAGCACATCTCCCGGTGCATGGAGCAGCTGGTCCCAGGTTTGGGTGTGTATTTCGATGCCCTTGGCTGATAGGGCTGCGGCCACCGCCGTATCCCGCTGGCGGGAGTAGGGTTCTACATCCCGGTTCCAGTAAACCGCCCTGGCCCCCAGGGCCACAGCCACCTGGGGAATCTGCTGGGTAGGCTGGCCCTGCAAAATCAGCAGTTCACTCCCCGCCATCTGATACTGGGACTGCAGCTGGGCCAGACAGCCCACCATGTAGGTCACCCGGGCTGGAGCCACATCATCCGCCGCTAAGATGTCCGGATCGAGGCAAAAAACACCCACCACCTTAGGACTCCGTTCCCGCGCCGTGGCCAGGCCTAGATTATCGCTGATGCGCAGGTCACGCCGGTGCCAAAACAGGATCAGATCAGCCATGGAGGAGGGGTAAGGGTGGGTGGAGTTTGATTAGTATAAGTGGTTTATCGGTGGGTTTTAAGGTGGTCACCCACGCCCTAGCTCAGTATTCTAGAAATACATCCCTAAGGAGCCAACGGTTTTGAGTCAGTCTGAAGCGCCCATTGCGAAGAAAGAGCCGAAAACCCTGGAGCATCATGGGGATGTGCGGATTGATGATTACTATTGGCTGTGCGATCGCACCTCCGATGCCACCCTGAAGTATCTCCAGGCCGAAAACGACTACGCCACAGACCAGACAGCCCACACCAAGGAATTCCAAAAAGCCCTATACGACGAAATGCTGGGCCGCATCCAGGAAACCGACCTGTCTGTCCCCACCAAAGACGGCGATTATTTCTACTACAGCCGCACCGAAGAAGGTAAAGCCTATGGCATCCTGTGTCGTAAGCGGTACAGCCTAGACGCTCCAGAAGAGATTTTGCTTGACGAAAATGAGCTAGCTAAAGGTCACGAGTTTTTTGCCCTGGGCGATTCCGACATCAGCCTGAATCATCAGCTGTTGGCCTATGCCATCGATACCAACGGTTCAGAGCGCTGCACCCTAGTCTTCAAAGAGTTGGCCACTGGTAAACTCTTTCCAGAAGAGATTAAAGACATGGCCGAAGTTGTTTGGGCCAACGACAACCGCACCGTGTTTTATACTCGCCTAGATCAGGCCCACCGCCCTTGTCAGGTCTGGAAACATCGCCTGGGGGAAGACCCCAGCCAAGACCAGCTGATTTACGAAGAAACCGACGAAGCCTTTTATGTCTCCCTGGGGAACACCCGGAGTGACGCCTATTTGCTCATCTCCATTGACAGTAAGGTGACGTCAGAGATTCACATTCTCGATGCCAACCAGCCCGACGGAGCGTTTAAAGTTGTTTGTCCCCGGGAACATGGGGTGGAATATTCCATTTCCCACCACCCTGGCCAGGGGGGAGACTCTGACCGGTTTTATATCATCACCAATGAAGACGCCATCAACTCCAAACTCATGGTGACCCCGGTGAATTCCCTGGGCAAAGAGAACTGGCAAACGGTTATCCCCCATCGGCCTAAGGTGCAACTCACCGGCATCAGTGTATTCATCGATCACCTCATCATTTACGAGCGCCAGGGTGGACTCCCCACCATTCGCATCCAAAAACTCTCCACCGGGGAAGAAACCGCCCTAGACTTTCCAGAACCCACCTACTCGGTGTGGGCGGGGGCCATGCCCGAATTTGACAACAAAACCCTACGGTTTACCTACACATCCTTAATCACCCCCGCCTCCGTGTTTGACTATGACATGGACACCCACGAACGCGAGCTAAAGAAAGAGACCCCCGTCCTCGGCGGCTATGACCCCAGCCAGTACCAGAGCGAATGGCTGATGGCCGCCGCCCCAGATGGCACCCAGGTCCCCATTTCCCTGGTGTACAAAAAAGGCCTGGAGCGCAACGGTAACAATCCCCTATTTCTCTATGGCTATGGCTCCTATGGCCATTCCTCATCCGCCTCGTTTTCCTCTATTCGCCTCTCGTTGTTAGATCGGGGTGTTGTCTACGCCATTGCCCATATTCGTGGCGGCGGTGAGATGGGACGGCCCTGGTATGAGGACGGTAAGTTTCTCCACAAGAAGAATACCTTCACCGACTTTATTGCCTGTGCCGAGTATCTGATCCAGCACCAGTGGACTCGGCCTAATAAACTGGCGATCTATGGCGGTAGTGCTGGTGGGTTACTGATGGGAGCGGTGCTCAACATGCGGCCTGATCTGTTTAAGGTGGCCTTGGCCGCCGTGCCCTTTGTGGATGTTCTGACCACCATTTTGGACCCCAGTCTGCCCCTGTCGGTGATGGAATGGGACGAGTGGGGCAACCCCAACCAACAGGACTTCTACAAATATATGAAATCCTATTCCCCCTATGACAATGTCACCGCCCAGGACTATCCTGACCTGTTGATTACGGGGGGGCTAAACGACCCTCGGGTGTCCTACTGGGAGCCCGCCAAGTGGACCGCAAAACTGCGGCAGCTCAAGACTGACCAGAACCGACTACTGCTCAAAACCAATATGGATGCGGGCCATGGGGGAGCCTCCGGGCGCTACGGTTGGCTGGAAGAAACCGCTTTTGAATATGCCTTTATGCTCGATAGTCTGGGGCTAGCGACGACGGATGACTGAGCGCTCATTGCCAAGGGGGCCGGTGGATGTACGGTTAATGGTTCCATCTTCTACCGTAATTTCATGGGTCCCAGTCGCAGAACGACTATTGGGCCCGGTGGTCGTACGGGTGTAAACACCATCGCTACCTGCCGTCACGGTGGTAACTTCATTGCCATTCGGACACTACGGGGCCGAATGATCTGACCATCGTCATTCACAGTCCGGGTGGTGGTGGCACTATTGCCGTTGGGACCTGTGTGATTAGTTAAATCATTAGGCAAAGCTTATCTGTAACTTTAAGCTTCGTTAACTTCGCGTTAATTCACACGTATAAAATATAAACTGTATTCAATTACACATTATGCATGTTTCTGACAGGAAAGTTTAGCAATCGTCTCCATTGGTGAACGTTTCTGTCATGGCATCTACACACTTGGAGGGACCGAGATGAAACTATCATTCCTTGGCGCTACCTACGAAGCGCATTTTGAAGATGTTCAAGTCACTGATACTGAAAATATTGGCACCTATCGTGGGGCTCCCCTCAAACGTAAGGCGTTTAAGGTTCCTAGCCATCCCCACCACCGGACGCAGCTTACCTATCGTGGCGTGAAGTATACCCAAGACGTTTAGTATTGCCTGAGTTATTGACAACGAAGTATTCCTAATTTGCAGGGCCTCTTTTTCCTAAGGGAAAAGGAGGTTTTTTTGTGGGGTATCAACTCAAAGCGGGACGTTTTCCCAAGGATAGTATTCAGGAGTCAGGAGTCAGGGCCTCACTGGCTTCTGGCTTCTGGCCCCTGATTCCCCACCTAGCCAGGATTTTCCGGCTTAAGTTGATACCCTTTTTGTGATGGTTCAATCTGCTTTTGATCATGGTCCGTTTGTCCAGGCAATTAGCCCATAGTTTTGTCGGCGTAGCTGCGCGCTACACTGGCCTAGGCAACGCAAGGCGGCACCATATCCATGAACCTAACCGGCAGTGAAAACCTGGCTAATCGCACCTGTTGGGTGTTTGATATGGATGGCACCTTAACCGTTAGCATCCATGACTTTGAAGCGATTCGAGCAGCCTTGGAACTGCCTCCGGATGCGCCAATTTTAGAGTCATTGCGGCAACTGCCGCCTGATATTGCTAGGGTTAAACACCAGCAGTTGCGGGACATAGAAATGGATTTTGCCCGTCGGGCTACTGCCCAGCCGGGGGCCCATGAGCTGCTGGAACTGTTGATTTCCCAGGGAAAACAAATTGCGATTCTGACCCGCAATGGTAAGGATATTGCCCATGAAACCCTGGATGCTTGTGGTTTGATGGATTTTTTTGAGCCGACGCTGGTGCTCAGTCGTGACTGTCATGCGCCGAAACCTGAGCCAGATGGCATTTTGGCCCTACTGAATACGTGGCAGTCTGCGCCGACGGCAGCGGTGATGGTGGGGGATTATAAATTTGATCTGGAGGCGGGGCAGCGGGCTGGGACAACGACTGTCTACATTGACCCGGCGGGGGAATTTATTTGGTCGGACTATGCGGATTATGGGGTGCGATCGCTAAAATCCATCATAGATTGGTTAAAAAAATCCTAGGAGCAGGGCGACCGGCACACCGGATGCGCTCAACTCTCCTAGGATTCAGAGCTCTGCTACGAACTGGCTACAGGCCCAACTACAGCCCTGCCCCAACACCTACTGGGGGATATTTTCCGGTTTCACATCCACCCGTTTGAGTTCACCATTTCTCTCGACTTCAAACGTTAGCTTTTGGCCCACTTTTCCTTGGCCCACCACCCGTTGCACCGCTTCTGCATCGGCCACGGGGGTACCGTCCATGGTCTTAATCACATCCCCAGCCCTGAGGCCACCCTTAGCCGCCGGTGAACCTTGCAGTACCTGAACAATCAAAATACCGGTCTCTGCTTCGACCGTCAGACCGCTGTTGGGGTTCGAGTTAATCTCTTCCTTGACGGCTGGGCTCAGGGTCACCATCTGAATCCCTAGGAAGGGATGCTCCACTTTGCCAGTTTCCGCTAGCTCCGTGGCAATGCGCTCCACCATGTTGATGGGGATGGAAAACCCGAGGCCCTGGGCGCCGCTGATGATGGCTGTATTGACGCCAATCACTTCACCCTGCTGGTTGAGCAGGGGGCCTCCCGAGTTGCCGGGGTTAATGGCTGTATCTGTTTGGATAAACTCCACCCGTTTGTCCGGCACCCCCACCTGGTTGCTAGAGCGACCGACGGCGCTGATAATCCCTACGGTGACAGTGTTATCTAGGCCCAGGGGGTTACCAATGGCGATGGACCATTCGCCGGGCTGCAGCTGATCCGAGTCCCCTAGGGCGACGGTAGGTAGATCCTGTTCATCTTCTACCTTAATCACGGCGATATCGGTCACTGGGTCGCTTCCCAGGACTTGGCCATCTAAAATGCGGCCATCCTTTAGGGTGACGGTGACGGTGTCTGCCCCCTCGACGACGTGGGCATTGGTAATAATGCGGCCATCTTCACTGATGATAAAGCCTGACCCGAGGCCCTGTTCGGTGCGTTCTTGGCCACCTTGGGGGAGTCGTTCCCCAAAGAATTGGCGGAAGCCGGGGTCGTTGAATATGTCTGGCACCTGTTGGCTGACGGTGCGTGATGCGTCGATGCGGACGACGGCAGGTCCGACTTTGGTGACTACGTCGGTGATGAAGTTGGGGTTAGCGGCTAGGCTAATGGTTGGGGTGGGGGCTGTTTGGGCAACGGCAATGCGATTTTCGCTGCGGAGGGGGGATACTGGTGACCAGGCTAGGAAGCCGCCTGCTGTTGCTAATCCGGCCCCTATGACTAGGCTGCCGAGGGCTGAAATGCTCCGGGCTCTGGGGTTAGCAGGTTTGGGGTGAAGGGGATAGGACATAGCCGTGATGGTTCTAAGTTCAATGTGTTAGTTGTAGCTTATCTAAGGGATGTGACATTCCTGTGACATCGGGTTGTCAATTGTTTGTGGGAGATGAATAGATGCTGAGTTGGGTGAGCGGAGCTGAACCCAACGGCTGATTGTCATGCTCGATCTCATTTGATTGTAAACAGCGCCAGCTCACTCTGCCCTCAAAGTGTCAGGGCTAATGGGTGCCAACCCCACTGTGTCGGCGTCAGCGTTCCCGCAGGGTAGGGGTTCGTACACCCTATCGATATCGCTGTGCCTTAATATCCTCAACCGCTGCCTTAATCGCGGTCTCCACATTGAGCCAGGCTTTGTCGCGATTAGGCCATGAGGTGACGGGTTTGGCATTGGTGGGAAATACCTGGAGGCTGCTAAATGGGGTGTTTTTCCAGTCCACAGGCCGCAGAATGATGGGAATTACCCTGGCTTCCTTAGCCTCATGCCGCTCCATGGCTTGTTTGAGTTCGATTTCGTAGCAGTAGTCTGAGGCGATAAAGTCGGCGCTAATGAGCAACAGGATAATGTCTGCTTGCTTGAGGTTGTCGTCGATTTCGTTGGCCCAGTCTGTACCGGCAACAATGCAGCGGTCATGCCATGGTTTGATCAGTTTTTGGCGTTGGAGGATTTTGAGGTGGGTGTCTAAGTGATTGCGTAGGGTTTCGTCCTTGTGGGCATAGCTATAGAACAGTTTTAGGGCCTGGTCGCGGCGCTCGATGTCGGACGTTCTTGGGCGGCTGCCTTCGATATCTACGCCGTTGAGCAAGTCTTGAACATTGAGGTCGAGTAGTTTATCCCCAACGACTTCCTCAAATGATTTTCTGCCTTTATTTTCTCGAATGAGTAGGTCTTTATAGCTGACGGTGACATCGGGATAGCCGGGGACTGGAACCAGTTCTTTGGGGATGAACTTGAAGTTGCTGTGGATGCGGTCAAAGTCAGACCGGATGATGGCGAGTAGGCGGCGACGGCTATTAAGGGGACCGTTGACATTGATGCTGACGGTTTTTTCTTGGGGGTCGGCTTTGACTAGGGCCATATTAGACCTCTTGCATAATAGTTTCTATGGTAGATTTTTAGGTTTTGGTTCATTGCTTTACACCTAGGCAGATGAACTACGAAGCCACCCAAACCCTTAGCAATTCAAAGTTTAAGCGTCGATTCGGCG